>CAMDHB010000391.1 GCA_945897655.1 Pseudorhodobacter antarcticus | reverse complement strand
GGCAGGTGCCACGAAAACGTCATCTCTAGGCCTTCCGGATTGGAAAGTCACGGGGCCCACAATTTGAACCTTCTCAAACGAGTAGAAGAATTCACCAGTTCTTTCCCAAGACCGGTTTTCTTCTGTGGCGCCCAAAATTGAGACTACGCGTCCATTAGGAAGATGATTTCGGCCTCCGGTCAGCAGTAAAGAGAAGAAGTGCTTCTGCTGTGGTCGCGCCGATCTTCGATAGTCCAAGGGCAATGGTTGCCCTGTTGTGATGTCCAGATGGAAAAGAAGATCACGTTCGGGAAGCCCATCGGGTCGCGGCAAGCCCTCAAGGGCGGGATCAAAGAGATACTCAGGCCGGAACCAAACGTCCGCCCAGTAGAATGACGCAGGGTCCTCAGATGGTTCAGCGTAATAGATGGGCATACGGCGGTGCACGACCGGCCCTTGCCGGTAGACCGAGCAGAGTTCAGCCGATGGTTCCGGGTAGCTTGGGGTTTCTGCGTTGGCGGAGACGACAATGGTCGCAGTGATTAAGGCTACCGCGACGGTTCTAACTTTCATGATGCTTCCCTGTCACTGAGGGTGTATTCCCCACAATCCTACCTCGCCGCATCCCCCTCACACCCCAATCCAAACGGGTTTCTGCTGTGCCAGCCTAACGCCGGCACTCCCCGTCTGTCCAGCTAAGCTCAGGTCCGCCAACCCGGCGCGGCCCCGTGGCATGCGCAGCACCCCCTGTCATCCGCGCTCAACCGGCGCCAGATCAAGGCAGTGGCCAAGGCACCGGTTCGGGGTGTATCAGGGGCAAAGCCCGGGGGGACAGATGCTGATCCAGAACCATCCGTTTGACACGCTGAAGCTGGGCGACACGGCGGAACTGACGCGGCTGTGCACCGAGGAGGCGCTGCTGATCTTTGCGGCGGCCACGGGCAACCACAATCCGGTGCATTTGCCGGACAGCGAGGTGGAGGGGGTGGCCTCGGCCTCAGGCATCTATGTGGCGGCGGTGATTTCGGCGGTGGTGGGCAATTTGCTGCCGGGGCCGGGGACGATCACGCGGTCGCAGCGGTTCGTCTTTCACGGGGCGGCGCGGGCGGGGGATGAGTTGCGCGCGCGGGTGACGGTGACGGCGCTGGGTGCGGATGGGACGGTGACGCTGGCGACGGAAGTGGCGCGGACGGGGGATGAGGGGCTGATCCTGTCGGGGGAGGCGGTGGTGGTGGCGCCGCGCGTCAAGATGAGTTTCGAGGATGGCGAGGTACCCGGGCTGATCGTGCAGCGGCACCGCCATTTCAAGGCGATGCTGGAGCGGGCGCGGCCTTTGCCCACTCTGGTGACGGCGGTGGTCTGTCCGGATGAGGTGGATGCGTTGCAAGGCGCGCTGCTGTCGTGGCGGGAATCGATCATCACCCCCATTCTGATTGGCGAGGGGGCGCGGATCAGGAAGGCGGCGCTGGACTGTGGGGCGGACCTGTCGGGCCTTGAGATTGTCGAGGCGGGGAGTGATGTGGCGGCGGCGCAGTTGGCGGTGGATATGGCCAATGCGGGCCGGGTGCAGGCCATCATGAAGGGGCATTTGCACACGGATGTGTTGCTGCATCCGATGATGGACCGGGTGACGGGTTTGCGCATCGGGCGGCGGTTTACCCATGTGTTCGTGATGGATGTGCCGGGGCAACCGGGGCCTTTGCTGGTGACGGATGCGGCGATCAACATTGCGCCCGATCTCGCGACCAAGGTGGACATCGTGCAGAACGCGATTGATCTGGCGCGGTCCTTGGGGATTGCGGTGCCACGGGTCGCGATCCTGTCGGCGGTCGAGACGGTGAACCCGGCGATTGCCTCCTCGATTGACGCGGCGCTGTTGTCCAAGATGGCCGAGCGGGGGCAGATCAAGGGCGGGTCGGTGGACGGGCCCTTGGCGATGGACAATGCGATTGATCTGGCGGCGGCGCGGGGCAAGGGGTTGCGCGGGGCTGTGGCTGGGCGGGCGGAGGTGTTGGTGGTGCCCGACATTGATGCGGGCAACATGCTGGCGAAACTGCTGGTATTCTTGGCCCATGCCGAGGCGGCGGGGGTCGTTTTGGGGGCGAAGGTGCCGGTCATCCTGACCTCGCGGTCGGATTCGGCGATGGCGCGTTTGGCGTCGGCTGCGGTGGCGGCGATTCATTATCATGCGCGGTGAGGCGAGGGGTCACGGTGCTTTTGCGCCGGGGTTCGGTTAGGGATGACAGGAAGGGTGGGGGTTTTGCACCCCCAAGGCTCAAGGGTTCCGTGAACCCTTGAGCCTGCCCCCGCAGGATATTTGTGAAAAGATGAAGGAGGGAAAATTTTAGGCAAGTTTTAGGGGGTCTTGGGAGGGGCGATGCGGCTGGCATTGGTGAGCGATGTTCATGGCAACCGGGAGGGGTTTCAGGCCGTGCTGGCGGATATCGCGGCGCGGGGCTGTGACAGGATTGCGCTGCTGGGGGATTATGTGGGCTATGGGCCGGACCCGGAATGGTGCTGCGACAAGGTGATGGAGTTGGCGGCAGCGGGGGCGGTGTGTTTGCAGGGCAACCATGATGCGGCGGTGGGTCAGGGAGCGGCGGATTTCAGCACGAATGCGCGGATTGCGATGGATTGGACGCGGCCCCGGTTGCGGGCTGATCAGCGGGCGTTTCTGGCGGGGTTGCCGCTGGTGGCGGAGTTGGGCGAGGCGCTGTTGGTGCATGCCAGTGCCGAGCAACCGGGGGAGTGGATTTATGTGACCTCGGAGACGCGGGCGACGGGGGCGTTGCGGTCGGCCCGGGCGCGGGTGGTGTTTTGCGGGCATGTGCATGTGCCGGCGCTGTATGCGGCGGATTTGGGGGGCGTGGTGCGGGAGGTGCGGGTGCGGATGGGGGTGCCGGTGCCCTTGATCCGGTCGCGGCGCTGGGTGGCGGTGCTGGGGTCGGCGGGGCAGCCGAGGGACCGGGACCCGGGGGCCGCTTATGCGATTTATGACGAGGAAACGGCGGAACTGACGTTTCGGCGGGTGCCCTATGACTGTGGCAAGACGGCGGTGAAGGTGCGGGCGGCGGGGTTGCCCGAGGCGCTGGCGCTGCGGCTGTTGAACGGGGAGTGAGCCATGCGGCGGCCTGTTGAGGGGATGCAGATTGACGGGTTCACGCTGGGGGCGCGGCTGCATCAGGGGGGGTTTGCCACGATCTGGGCGGTGACGCATGCCCTGCACCAAGGTGCCCTGATCATGAAGGTGCCGACCATTCTGGACGGTTATGACGGGCCGACCATTGTGGGGTTTGAGGTCGAGCAGATGATCATGCCACGGCTGACCGGGCCGCATGTGCCAAGGGTGGTGGCGGTGGGCGGGTTTGACCAGATGCCTTATATCGTGATGGAGGCGGTGGGCGGTGGGTCGCTGCTGGAGCGCGTGAAGGCCGCGCCCTTGGCCCTGTCGGATGTGGTGGAACTGGCGGCGCGGATGGCGGCGGCGGTGCATGCGCTGCATGT
>CAMDHB010000390.1 GCA_945897655.1 Pseudorhodobacter antarcticus | reverse complement strand
CGCAGCGGGCCTTGGGTCTGCGGGCAGATCAACGCCTCCAGCATCCGCCGATCCAGCAGCGGCACGGGTACGATGTCAATCACGTCATCGGTCATTGCAGGGTCTCATCGCCTGACCCGTGGCTTTTCAGCGAGAAGGATATCAGCGTCTCCAAGATCCGCCGCCGTTCGGGCAGGGTCACCGCCTCCAGCAGGGCCTGCTTTTCCTCGGGCGCAAAGGGGCACAGCATGGACAGCACGTTGACCAGCATCTCGTCATCGGCTTCCTTCAGGTTGGACCAGTCGGTGCCCATCTTGCTGGCTTGCAGATAACGCCCCAGATCCTTCAGAAAGGTACGACGGTTCAAGTCAGGGTCGGTCTGCGGCCCTTCCAGATCGGCCAGATAGGGCGCAAAGTCCACTCGGGCACGGCGGTACGGCACAAATCCCGCCACCTCTTCGACCACGGCAAACCGGGCGATGCCGGTCAGCGTGACCATGAACCGCCCATCCTCGGTTTCCGAAAAGGATGTCAACCGCCCGGCGCAGCCCACCTGCACCAAGGCAGGCACCCCTGCCACCCCCTCGCCACGCGGCTGGATCATGCCGATCAGACGGCGTTCGCTTTTCAGGCAATCCTCAATCATCGCCAGATAGCGCGGCTCAAAGATATGCAGGGGCAGACGGGCGCGTGGCAACAACACCGCCCCGGCAAGCGGGAACAGCGGTAGGGTATCGGGAAGGTCGGCTGAATTCATCATGAATACTCAGCTAGTGCGATTTTCGGACTAGACAAAGATCATTGACGACAATCGCCGACGGCCCTTCAAAACAATCGGGTCCTGCGGCTTCAGCGCCCCGAAAATCGTGAAAAGCTGCGCCTTGGCGGCACCGTCATTCCACTCCCGGTCCAGCTTGAACAGGTCCAGCAGCATTTCCACCGCCTCCTCGACCTTGCCCGAGGCGTGCAGCGCAATCGCCAGATCAAAGATCGCCTGCCGGTCGCCCGGATCACGCGCCACGGCGGCACGCAGCAAATCCTCGGGCCCCGCCGCCGCGGCCTGGCGCGCAAGCTCAATCTGGGCACGGGCGGCCAAAACTTCCGTGGCACCGGTGATCTTGGCCGGTGCGGCATCGGCCAGCGCCTGCGCCTGATCCAGATCGCCCTGGGCCAGACATGCCCGGATCAGCCCGCCATAGGCGCCTGCATTCTCCGGCTCCTCGGCCAGGATGGCGGCAAAGGTTTCAGCCGCATCATCGACAGCCCCCTCGGCCAGCATTTCTTCGGCTGCCGCCAACGCCTCGGCCAACCCGCCGTCATCGCCACCCAGCGCCACCAGCTTTTCAATGAACTTCTTGATCTCGGACCCCGGGATCGCACCTTGGAACCCATCCACCGGCTTGCCCTTGTAAAAGGCATAAACCGTCGGGATCGACTGGATGCGCAATTGCTGCGACAGGCCGGGCGCGCGGTCCACGTCGATCTTGATCAGCTTGACCTTGCCCTTGGCCGCCGTCACCGCCGCCTCCAGCGCAGGCGTCAGCGTCCGGCACGGTCCGCACCAGGTGGCCCAGAAATCCACGATCACCGGCGCGGTCTGGCTGGCTTCAATCACATCCGCCATGAAGGTGGCTTCGGTGCCATCCTTGATCATGTCGGCAGGGGCGGGAGTCTTTTCTACGGTTCCGAACATCGCATCCTCATCAGGCAGAACGATTTGCCTCTATATGCGCGTGGCGGCGTCAAAGGCCAAGGGGAAGTGACGGCTTTCGCAAGAACTCTTCAACAGCTATCTTGCATAAAGCCCTTGGCAAATCACGGCGACCCCTTAAAGACTGTGCCCCATGAAGATTGAAATAACAGCCATTCCCGATGTATTGATCCTGACCCCCGCCCGCTTTGGCGATGCGCGGGGCTGGTTCAGCGAAACTTTCAACGCCACCCGCATGGCCGCCGCAGGCCTGAACGTGGACTGGGTCCAGGACAACCATTCCATGTCGGCCAAACCCGGCACCCTGCGCGGGCTGCATTTCCAATCGCCCCCCCATGCACAGGACAAGCTGATCCGCTGCACCGCAGGCGCCATTCTGGATGTGGCCGTCGACATCCGGCGCGGCTCGCCCACCTTTGGCAAATGGGTGGGCGTTGAGCTGACCCCCGACAATGCCCGCCAGCTGCTTGTCCCCAAAGGGTTTCTGCACGGCTTTGTCACCCTCGCCCCCATGACCGAGGTGCAGTACAAATGTTCCGACGTCTATGCCCCCGACTGTGACGGCGGCATCCGCTGGAATGACCCCGACATCGGCATCGACTGGGGCGTGGATGACCCGACCCTGTCGGCCAAGGACACCGTCGCCCCCTACTTGCGCGATTTTCAAAGCCCGTTTGAGTGGAGCCCGTCATGAAACTTCTGGTCACAGGTGGCGCAGGCTTCATCGGCTCGGCAGTGGTGCGGATGGCCGTGGCGCAGGGGCATCAGGTCGTGAACCTGGACGCGCTGACCTAGGCCGCCTGCCTTGACAACGTGGCCTCAGTCGCCGGTTCCAACCTGTATTGCTTTGAACAGGCCGACATCCGCGACCGTGCTGCCCTTGACCGCATCTTTGCCACCCACGCCCCCGATGCCGTGATGCACCTTGCTGCCGAAAGCCATGTGGACCGCTCCATCGATGGCCCCGCCGATTTCATCGACACCAACATCACCGGCACCTTCAACCTGCTCGAATCGGCCCGCGCATACTGGACCCGCTCAGGCCGCCCCGCCGCTTTCCGCTTCCACCACATCTCGACGGATGAGGTTTTCGGCTCCCTTGGCCCCACCGGACAGTTCACCGAAGACACGCCCTACGACCCCCGCAGCCCCTATTCGGCGTCGAAGGCCGCGTCAGACCACCTTGTCCGTGCCTGGGCCGAGACTTACGGCCTGCCCGTGGTGCTGACCAACTGCTCCAACAACTACGGCCCCTTCCACTTCCCCGAAAAGCTGATCCCGGTCGTGATCCTGAACGCCTTGGCCGGAAAACCGATCCCGGTTTACGGCGCTGGGACAAACATCCGCGACTGGCTTTACGTCGAAGACCACGCCGACGCCCTGCTGACAGTCCTCACACGCGGCCAAATTGGCCGCAGCTACAACATCGGCGGCGAGAATGAGGCGCGCAATATCGACCTGGTGCACAAAATCTGCGCCCTGCTGGACGAAATGCGCCCCACCGCCACGCCCCATGCCGACCTGATAACCTTCGTCACCGACCGCCCAGGCCACGACGCCCGCTATGCCATCGACCCGACCCGCATCCGCACCGAACTGGGCTGGCGCCCCTCCGTGACGCTGGATCAGGGCCTGCGCAAAACCGTCCGCTGGTATCTGGACAATCAGGCGTGGTGGCAGCCCCTGCAAGCCCGCCACGGTGTGGGCCAGAGGCTGGGGGTCAAGACATGAAACTGCTGGTCTTTGGCCAGTCCGGCCAGGTTGCCCACGAACTGGCCCGCAGGGTGCCTGTGGGCGTC
>CAMDHB010000389.1 GCA_945897655.1 Pseudorhodobacter antarcticus | reverse complement strand
GACAAGCCGACGGAGTCTGGAGTGAACGCGCCCCACGATTCGACAAGCTCGGACCGTTCAACGCCGACCTTGACCGGGAATTCGTAGTTCGTTCCAGCATAGATCTTTTGCGCCTCGTCCGATGTCAGCCATTCCATCAGCTTGAGGGCTGATTCTTTGTTTGGCGCCGCCTTGGTCATCGCAATGCCCGAGACGTTCATGTGGGTGCCACCATCCGAAAACACAGGAAAATCAATGCGTACGGAATTGGCATAGTCGACCTGTTCAGGGTCATTGAGCATCTGACCGATGTAATAGGTGTTGCCCAAGGCGATATCGCATTCTCCGGCCCAGATCGACTTCACCTGATCACGGTCGCCGCCAGTCGGTTTGCGGGCGAGGTTCGCTTTGACTGCTGTCAGCCAGGCAACGGTCTCTTCTGATGTGTGGTGCGACAGGTAGGCGGCGGTCAGAGCAACGTTATAGTCGTTCAGGCCAGAACGCATGCATAGGCGGCCTAGCCATTTGGGGTCTGCCAGATCTTCGTAAGTGGTGATTTCGCCAGGTTGGACGCGGTCCTTCGCGGCATAAATGATCCGAGCGCGCGTGGTCAAACCGAACCAATGGTTCGCCGGGTCGCGGAATTCAGCAGGGATGTTTGCCAGCAGTATGGGGTCGTCAACCGTTTGGGTGACACCGGCATCGGCTAGTTCGATCAAGCGCCCGATATCAACTGTCAGCACCAAATCGGCGGGTGAACGGTCGCCCTCGGCCTTCAGCCGCTCGGCCATGCCTTTGTCAACAAAGGCGATGTTGACCGTGATGCCGGTTTCGGCGGTGAAAGCATCCATCAACGGTTGGATCAGTTCGGGTTGGCGATGGGAATAGATGTTCACCTCATCCGCAAGGACCGGAGAGGCGAAGGCGAGGGCAAGCAAGGCAAGACGTGACATAACTGAGTCCTTTTGTCAGGAATTCGCACGTTAAAGCGCGAAATCCGAGACTGGTCAATACCTGAGTAAAAAACTTTGTCATGCCATGCCGGTCTTTTCTTCGGCCTTGGCGCGGTTCCACAGCGCATCCATCTCGGCCAGATCGGATTGGTCGGGGGTTTTGCCCGCTTCGGCCAGCCAATCCTCGATCCGCTGGAACCTACGGGTGAATTTGGCATTTGAGGCGCGCAGGGCGGCTTCGGGGTCAACCTGCATGTGGCGTGCAAGGTTGGCCATGACAAAAAGAAGATCACCAAACTCTTCGGTCACCTCGGCTTCGGTCAACATGTCGCGCGCTTCGACCAGTTCACCCATTTCCTCGGCCATCTTCGCCAGAACTTCGTCGGTGCTGGGCCAGTCAAAGCCAACCCGTGCCGCACGTTTCTGCAGCTTGACCGCTCGGGTCAGCGCTGGAAGGCCAAGTGCAACGCCATCGAGAACCCGTGCGGGCCCGCGTTCGGCCGCTTTCAGGCGTTCCCAATCGACCGTCTGCTGTTCGGCGCTTTTGTCACGGCTTTCATGACCAAAGACGTGGGGGTGGCGCGCCAACATTTTGTCGCTGATGGTGCGGATGACATCGTCCAAGGTAAACAGGCCCGCTTCGTCGGCCATCTGAGAATGAAACACGACCTGCAGCAACAGATCCCCCAACTCGCCCGGCAGTTCGGGCCAGGCCTTGCGGGCGATGACATCCGCCACCTCATGGGCCTCTTCGACTGTGTAGGGGGCTATGGTGTCAAACGTCTGGACGATATCCCACGGGCAGCCCAAGTTCGGGTCGCGCAGGCGGCGCATAATCTGGCGGAGGCGTTCTAGGCTATCTTCAGGGCCAAAGCTGTCAGATGCGGTGTCAGGCATTGCGGACCCCTTGGTTTTGCGATTTGATCAAAGGCCAGACACAGGAGTACCCCCGATGCCCGTTCTTAACCTTATCGCCGCTTTTTCCGAAGAAATGAAGGGCTGGCGTCGTCATTTGCATGCCAACCCGGAGTTGTCTTATGACTGCTTCAACACGGCGGCCTTTATCGCAGAGCGGCTGAAAGAAATCGGCGTGGATGAGATTCACACCGGGATTGCCCGCACAGGTATTGTCGCCATCATCAACGGGCAGGGTCCGGGGGACACCATCGGTTTGCGGGCCGACATGGACGCGCTGCCGATCATGGAGACGACAGGGGCGGAACACGCTTCAACCGTGGCAGGCAAGATGCATGCCTGCGGCCATGATGGCCATGTCACCATGTTGTTGGGGGCGGCAAAATATCTGGCCGAAACCCGACGCTTTGTCGGCCGAGTGGCCCTGCTGTTCCAACCGGCCGAGGAGGACGGGGCAGGTGGGCAGGCGATGGTGCAGGAAGGGGTCATGGACCGCTTTCAGATCTCACAGGTCTACGGTATCCACAACGCGCCGAATGTGCCCTTTGGCGAGTTCCGGACCCGCCCCGGTGCCTTGATGGCATCGGTTGATACTGCGACGGTGGTCATCACGGGCAAGGGTGGTCATGGGGCCACGCCGCATGATTGCATTGACCCTGTGGTTGCAGTGGTGGGCATGGTCAGCGCGATCCAGACCATCATCCCGCGCAATGTATATGCTTTGGATGAGGCGGTGATTTCGGTGACGCAGATCCACACGGGCACGGCGTCCAACATCATCCCTGAAACTGCGATGTTCTGCGCAACCATTCGCAGCTTTCGCCCCGAGGTGCGCGACCTTTTGAAAAAGCGGTTTCACGAAATCGTCGCGGGGCATGCGGCGGCGTATAATGTGACCGCCGATGTGGACTATGATTGGGGCTATCCTGCCACGATCAACCATCCCGCCCAAGCCGCATTTGCCACCGAAGTGGCGGCCGAGATTGTGGGCAGCGATGCGGCAGACGGTGATGCCAAGCGCGAGATGGGGTCTGAGGATTTCTCATATATGCTTGAGGCGCGGCCTGGGGCGTATCTGTTCATGGGGATAGGGCCAGGGGCTGGCTTGCATCATCCGGCCTATGATTTCAACGATGAAGCTGCCCCGGTTGGTGCCAGCTTCTTTGCCCGCTTGGTAGAGCGAGCCCAACCGTTGCCGTAATGGGTTGGTGAAGGAGGATTGCAGATGATGAGGTTCGTCTTCGTTCTGACCTTGCTGGGGATCGAGGCCAAGGCCGACGAATTTGTGTCTTTCCACACGCCATCGGACAATATCCACTGCGTTCTGATGTCGGGGGAATATGAGGGGGTGCGCTGTGACATGCGGCAACTGACGCCGAGTTTCACCGAGCGTCCCGCAGATTGCGACCTGGATTGGGGTAGTTCCTTTGGGGTCGGGCCGCATGACACAAAAGGGTTTCTGATCTGTCATGGGGACACCGTCATTGCTCCGAATTCGATGGAACTGGGCTATGGTGAGTCGGCCACATTGGGTGACTTCACCTGCCTGTCTGAGAAAACGGGCATGACCTGCACCAATGCCCGTGGCCACGGATTTGCCATCAGCAAGGCGCAGCAAGAGCTGTTCTGACAGAAACGACCCCTAATTTGATCCAATCACTCTGGAC
>CAMDHB010000388.1 GCA_945897655.1 Pseudorhodobacter antarcticus | reverse complement strand
TGACGGTGGAGAGGGCGAACAGGCTTTCGGCGGTGACATGGCGGTTTTCACCGTCACCCACCAGCAAGGTGGCCAGCGCAAGACGCTGGCGGGTTGGCCGCAGGTTGCCCCGGGCCAGCCATTCGGTCACCAAGCGTTGCGTGCCTGTCGTCATCCGTAAACCTTTGATCTGCATTGCCGCATCATATCGTTGTTTACCCTGTCAAAACAAGGCCGTTAAGCGCGGGTGGCGCGCAGCAGGGTGAAACCTGCCACAGCAGCAACGGTCGAGGCCAGAAGCACGCCCAGCCGCACCGCATCCATCTGCGGCCCGTCGCTGAAGCTGAGGCCGCCGATGAACAGCGACATGGTAAAGCCGATGCCAGCCAGCAGGGCCACGCCGGCCATTTGCGGCCAGGTGGCATCGTCGGGCAATGACGCCAACCCTGAGCGGACCATGCCCCATGTGGCCAGCATGACGCCCGCAAACTTGCCCACCAGCAGGCCAAGGGCGATGCCAAGGGTCAGGGGTTGGGTCAGGGTGGCCAAGGTCATGCCCTGCAGGTTCAAGCCGGAATTGGCAAAGGCGAATATCGGCACGATCAGGAAGGCGACATAGGGGTGAAGGCCGTGTTCCAACGTGTGCATGGGCGAGCCGCCATTGCGGTCGCGCAGCGGGATGAAGAAGGCGGTGATAACCCCGGCCAGCGTGGCATGAACGCCGGATTTCAGGACCAGAACCCACAGGATGGCCCCCAGCAGCAGCGCAGGCGCGATGCGGACGGCGCGGGCGCGGTTCAGCGCCAAAAGGCCAGCGAGCGGGATCAGGGCAAGGCCCAGATAGGTCAGGTTCAAGTGATCGGTGTAGAACAGCGCGATGATCAGGATGGCGCCAAGGTCATCAAGGATTGCCAGCGTCAGCAGGAAAATCTTCAACCCCGCCGGCAGGCCACGCCCGACAAGGGCCAGCACGCCCAAGGCAAAGGCAATGTCGGTGGCGGTGGGGATAGCCCAACCGCGCAGGGCATCGCCGCCTGCATTGAAGGCGACATAGATCAGGGCCGGGACCGCCATGCCGCCCAAGGCCGCCATGCCGGGCAGGACGATGTCCGAGGGGCGGCGCAGCTTGCCTTCCAGCACCTCGCGCTTCAACTCCAGCCCGATCAGGAAGAAAAAGATGGCCATGAGGCCGTCATTGATCCACAGGATAAGGGGTTTGGTCAGGCCCGTGCCGTTCAGCGTGATGGAGAGGGGGGCGGCGAGGGCCGCATCGTACCACGGTTGAAGGGCGGAATTGGCCACCAGCAGGGCCGCGATGGCGGCAAGGATGAGTGCCACGCCGCCCGCCGCCTCATGCGCGAACATGCGGGAAAGGAGCGAGGACGGGGCGTGCGCGGGCTGGGTCATGGCCGTATAATTAAGGACCGTGCAGGGATTGGCAACCGCAGGACGGGGGTTTTTGGTCTGCGGTAAGAGGATTTTGGCCCGGTCGGGGCGTTTGGCGCTGAGGAGGGGGGCTTGGATGCTGCCACACTTGCAACCTCTTCTCACGCGGTGTTACAGGGGATGACACTTCTGTAAGGCACTGGCGGGGGAACCGAAGGCATGGCCGCTTATCCGACGTATTTCGACAAGGAGGCGCTGCTGGCCTGCGCCCGGGGCGAGTTGTTCGGGCCGGGAAATGCCCAATTGCCCGCACCGCCCATGTTGATGATGGACCGCATCACCGAGGTTTCGACCGATGGCGGCGCCCATGGCAAGGGCCATGTGGTGGCCGAGTTTGACATCACGCCGGACCTGTGGTTTTTCGCCTGCCACTTTCCCGGCAACCCGATCATGCCAGGCTGTCTGGGACTGGATGGGCTGTGGCAGTTGACTGGGTTCAACCTGGGCTGGCGCGGCTGGCAGGGGCGGGGCTATGCGCTGGGCGTGGGCGAGGTCAAGCTGACCGGCATGGTGCGCCCTGAGCGCAAGATGCTGCGCTATTTCGTGGATTTCACCAAGGCCATCGAAACCCGCCGTTTGACGATGGGTGTGGCCAATGGCAGGGTCGAGGCGGACGGCGAGGTGATTTATCTGGTGACGGATATGAAAGTCGCCCTCTCAGCCTCGTGAACAGGAAAGGATCTCCCATGCGTCGCGTTGTGATCACAGGCATAGGCATCATTTCACCCATCGGCAATGATGCGGCCGAGGTTGAGGCCAGCTTGCGCGCTGGCAAGTCTGGCATCATCTTTGCGCCCGATTATGCCGAACACGGCTTTCGCAGCCAGGTGAAGGGCCAGCCGCAAATCGTGCTGGAAGACCATATCGACAAGCGCGACCTGCGGTTCATGGGGCCGGGGGCGGCGTATAACTTTCTGGCGATGAAACAGGCGATTGCGGAGTCGGGGCTGGAACCGGGCGATGTGTCGAATGAGCGGTCGGGGCTGATCATGGGGTCGGGCGGGCCTTCGACCAGCAACTTCTTCCAGGCGTTTGATGCGGTGATCAACAAGGGCGCGCCCAAGAAGATGGGGCCGTTCATGGTGACGCGCTGCATGTCTTCGACGAATTCGGCCTGTCTGGCCACGCCGTTCAAGATAAAGGGTGTGAACTATTCGATCACCAGCGCTTGTTCCACATCGGCGCATTGCATCGGCAATGGGGTCGAGCAGATCCAGATGGGCAAGCAGGATATCGTCTTTGCGGGCGGGGGCGAGGAGTTGGACTGGACGCTGTCCTGCCTGTTCGATGCGATGGGGGCGATGTCGTCCAAGTACAATGACACGCCGACCACGGCCAGCCGGACCTATGACGCAACCCGCGACGGGTTTGTGATTGCAGGCGGCGGCGGGGTGGTGGTGCTGGAGGAGTTGAGCCATGCACTGGCGCGCGGGGCCAAGATTTATGGCGAAGTGACCGGGTATGGGGCCACCTCGGACGGGCATGATATGGTCGCGCCGTCGGGTGAGGGTGGTGAGCGGTCGATGCGGTTGGCGGTGTCGACGCTGCCCGAGGGGCGGAGGATCGACTATATCAACAGCCACGGCACGTCGACCGTGGTGGGTGATGTGACCGAGATGGAGGCGATCCGCCGGGTGTTTGGCCGGGGGCATACGCCGCCAGTGGCATCGACCAAGTCGCTGACCGGGCATTCGCTGGGGGCTACGGGCGTGCATGAGGCGATTTATTCGCTGTTGATGATGAACGGCAGTTTCATTGCGGCATCGGCCAACATCACCACGCTGGACCCGGCGCTGGATGCATCCGAGATTGTCATGACGATGCGGGACGGGGTGAATATCGATTCGGTTCTGTCCAACAGCTTTGGCTTTGGTGGCACCAATGCGACGCTGGTCATGAGCAAGTATCTGGGCTGATCGGTCACGATTTTCTGCGATTAATCAAGAGATAGGAGACGCGGGAATGCCGGAACTTTTGAAGGGCAAGCGCGGCCTGATCATGGGCGTGGCCAATGAACGGTCGATCGCCTGGGGCATTGCCAAGGCGATGGCGGCGGAGGGCGCAGAACTGGCGTTTTCCTATCAGGGCGAGGC
>CAMDHB010000387.1 GCA_945897655.1 Pseudorhodobacter antarcticus | reverse complement strand
ACCTAAATCTGGTGCGTCTGCCAATTTCGCCACACCCGCAATTCGAACAAGAGGCATACGGTCGGCCAAAAGGGCCGACTGACACGCACCTTGAAATCCGCGCCCTTCTAACAAAGCCGGGTGAGGGATGCGAGGGGAAAACGCAATCGCCTCCGAAAGTCATGAAGTCGTCAAAATAGCCCGTCTTTAACCGAATCTTGCCACAATCTTGCGACAGATCAGACAAGCGACCTTTGCGAAAGAACGCATCATGGCCCATGTCTCCTCTGGCGGACCCCAAGCAAACGGCACCCACGCCTTGCAGGCAATGGCGATGGGCACCCCGGTTCTGACGCTGGATGGGGAAATGCCCGTGGAATTCCTGCTTCCCGGTGACCGCATCTTGACCAGATCCGGCACAAGGCGGGTCAAGCAGGTCGAAGTGACCGTTGTCCAGAACGCCCGCGTCGTCAAAATCGCCCATGACACCTTGGGTGTTGATCGCCCCGACGTGGATGTGACCGTCTCTGCCAACCAACTGATCCTGATCCGCGATTGGCGGGCCCAGGCCATGACAGGCAAGCCCCAAGCGATGATCACGGCCGCCCGTCTGGTGGACGGCGCATACATCCGGGCCGAAACCCTGCCGCAGGTGCGCTTCTTCACGCTCTGCTTTGACGAGGATGTCGTGATCTATGCCGGCGGCCTGGAACTCGCCTGCCCCGCCTTGGTGCCTGCGTAAGCCCCCAAATCTTTTTGAAAAGATTTGCAAATTCCTTCGAAGGAATTTGGTCCTTCACAAACCCAGCGTGCGAAACACTTTCGGCAACTCCTCCGGCAAATCCTCGGCAATCAATCCCGGTCCAAAACTGCGCGCACATTCGACATGCAGCCACGCCCCGGTTTCCGCCGCCTGCTGCGGCGCAAAGCCCCGCGCCATCAGACCCGTGATGAACCCCGCCAGCACATCGCCCGACCCCGCTGTGGCCAGCCAAGGGGCCGCCCGGTCGTAGGCGGCGGATTTGATGGCGCAGATGCCGTCCGGGCTGGCAATCACCGTATCCGCCCCCTTGAACAGCACCACACATCCGGCACGGGCGGCAGCCTCGCGGGTGGCGTCGACCTTGGAATAGGCGGGGCCCTTGGTGGCCGGGGCGTCAAGCTTGGCCGCGATGTCAGGGAACAGGCGGGCAAACTCGCCGCCATGGGGGGTCAGAACGCAACCCTTGTGCAGCAGCGCGAACAAAGACGGATCGCGGGCGATAAGGGTCAGCGCATCGGCGTCTAAAACAAGGTCAAGTCGGGGTGAACCCCGACCTACGAGGGCCACGCGCACCAACTCCGCCGCGCGCGCATCCAACCCCAACCCCGGCCCCAGACACAGGGCATTGATCCGCTCATCCCCCAAGACCTCGGTCAGCCCTGCCCCATCTGCCACCGTTTTCAGCATGATGGCATCCAACCGCGCCGCGTTCTCGGCCAAAGCTTTCGGAGCGCAGCCCACAGTCACCAACCCCGCCCCGATCCGCAGCGCACCACGAGCAGTCATCCGGGCAGCGCCGCCGTGACCGGGGGGGCCGGACAGGATCAGCGCATGGCCGTACCCGAATTTGTGGCCCGCCCGCTTTGCCATCCGTCTGAAAGGCCAATGTGTCAGTCTCACGGCATCATCGGTTTCACCCAAACCCAAATCCACGCATCGCATGGACCAAGGCGCCTCGACGGCGTGTCCCAGATAATGGCCCAACTTCGGGCGGTGAAATGTAACGGTCAGATGGGCAAAGTACGGGGCAGCCCGACCGATTGGGCGCCCGCTGTCGGCGCAAATGCCCGAAACAATATCAATTGCCACAATCCTGGTCCTGGAGTTCGGGTCAGCCAGCAAAGTCTGTTCGACCAGACCCTCGACCACGGTCACCAAATCGTCGGCCATCGGCCGTGTCAGCCCGGTACCGAACAAGCCATCGACGATCAAATCGACGTCACCGCCGGGCATGGCGCGAGACACCTCCCCCATCGCCACCCACCGCTCATAATTCACTCGCGCATCCGGCGGCATCCCCTCTGGCGTCCCGTACAGGAACACCTCCCCCTCCCAGCCCCATTCCTTCAACACCCTTGCCACAACAAACCCGTCGCCGCCATTGTTGCCCGGCCCGCATAGCACCACCGCCCGGAAGGAACCCGCCCGCAACGCCGGCCATTCGGCAAAAACGGCCTCCACCACGCCCCGCCCGGCGCGCTCCATCAACTCCAGCCCCGTCACCTGACCGCTTGCTATCGCGGCGGCTTCAATGGCGCGCATTTGGGCAGCGGTCAGAAGTTCGGTCATGATCGGGGCAGTTCCTGTTCTCAAAGTGATCAAATTATCAGCGCATCGCCCAGAAAACACCCACAGACGCCGGATTCCTGCGCCGCGATGCCGCAGGTCAACCCTAGCCAATTGTGGCGTCTTGAAGGAAGTGGTCAGTCGTCCCCAGATGTGTATGCGTCAGGAGGCAGCCCATGAAGAAGATCGAGGCGATCATCAAGCCGTTCAAGCTGGATGAGGTCAAGGAGGCGCTGCAAGAGGCTGGCATTCAGGGCCTGTCCGTGACCGAGGTCAAGGGCTTTGGCCGCCAAAAGGGCCATACCGAGCTTTACCGAGGTGCAGAATACGTTGTGGACTTCCTGCCCAAGGTGAAGATCGAGGTTGTCTTGTCTGATGACATGGTCGACACAGCCATTCAGGCCATCATCTCGGCCGCCCGCACGGACAAAATCGGAGACGGCAAGATTTTTGTGACCAATGTCGAACAGGCCATTCGTATTCGTACCGGCGAATCCGGCGACGACGCTATATAACCCGTAACCCAAACCGAAAGGCAGCATGATGAGCGCAGTGCAAAAAGCTCTGAAACTGATCAAAGACGAGGAGGTCGAATATGTCGACATCCGCTTTACCGACCCCAAGGGCAAATTGCAGCATGTGACGCTGGTGGCCGATCTGGTGGATGAAGACTTCTTCGAAGAAGGCTTCATGTTCGACGGCTCGTCGATTGCCGGGTGGAAGTCGATTGACCAGTCCGACATGAAACTGATGCCCGATGCGGCCTCGGTCTACATGGACCCCTTCTATGCCGAGAAAACGCTGTGCGTGCATTGCAACGTCGCCGAACCCGACACGGGCGAGATGTACGAGCGTTGCCCGCGTGGCATCGCGCTCAAGGCTGAGGCTTATCTCAAGTCCTCTGGCGTGGGTGATGCGTTCTACTGCGGACCCGAAGCTGAATTCTTCATCTTCGACGACGTGCGCTATCAGGTTGCCCCCAACAAAGTGTCTTACCAGATCGACTCGGAAGATGCGGCTTGGAACACAGATGCAGCCTTTGAAGGCGGCAACTTGGCCCACCGTGCGCCCCACAAGGGCGGCTATTTCCCGGTGAACCCGATCGACGAAGCGCAGGATCTGCGCGGCGAGATGCTGTCGACGATGAAGCGCATGGGCATCAAGGTCGACAAGCACCACCACGAGGTTGCCACCGCGCAACACGAACTGGGC
>CAMDHB010000386.1 GCA_945897655.1 Pseudorhodobacter antarcticus | reverse complement strand
GATTACTTCTTTACGGCTGCGAGGATCTCTTTCAGCACGTCCAACTCGGTCGGGCCGGTGGGGGCGGGGGGCGCGGGGGGCGCTTTGGGCATCAGTTTGTTCATGGTCTTGACCAGCATGAAGACGACCCACGCGATGATCAGGAAATTGATGCAGGCGGTGATGAAGGCGCCATAGGCGAAGACTGGGTTGCCCGCCTCCTTCGCGGCGGCAAGTGAGACGGGGGCAGCGTCAGACAGGCTGATGAACATGTCCGAGAAGTTGACCCCACCCAGAATGAGGCCAAGGATCGGGTTGATCAGATCGCCAACCAGCGACGAGACGATGGCGGTGAAGGCGGCGCCGATGATGATACCGACCGCGAGGTCCATCACATTGCCTTTTGAGATGAAGTCCTTGAATTCTTTCAACATTACTCTGTTCCCTCGGTTTCTTGGCCCTTTGGCGCGTTGGTTGCGCCGGCATTGCGCAGACGCTCTGCCAGAATGCACAGATTTCGAGGGTATTTCACGGGAAAAAGTAACTTAAGTTGGGGCGGAACCGATTCTGGGGGATGTTATGACCGATTTGACCGAATTCATGATCACGCAGCGCTGGCCGGTGCGCACGCCGGGGGCGGTGCAGCTTTATTCACTGCCGACGCCGAACGGGGTGAAGGTGTCGATCGCGCTGGAGGAGATGGGGCTGCCCTATGATGCGCATCTGGTGGACTTTGGCAAAAATGATCAGATGACGCCCGAGTTTCTGAGCCTGAACCCCAACAACAAGATCCCCGCAATTCTGGACCCGGTGGGGCCCGAGGGCAAGCCTGTGGCGATGTTTGAAAGCGGTGCAATCCTGATCTATCTGGCGGAAAAGTCAGGAAAGTTGATGCCGGCGGCGCGGCGACTGGAAATCCTGCAATGGCTGTTCTTTCAGGTCGGTGGCATCGGGCCGATGTTCGGGCAGCTTGGCTATTTCCACGCGATGGCCGGCAAGGAGATCGAGGATCCGCGCCCCAAGGAGCGTTACCGGGCCGAGGTGGCGCGGCTGGTCAAGGTGCTGGAAACGGCGTTGACCGGGCAGGAGTGGATTGCGGGGGAGTATTCCATCGCCGATATCGCGATTGGCCCCTGGCTGCGGGGCTTGCGCGATTTCTACAAGGCGGGCGGGATCACCGGGCTGGACGAGGCGCCGCAGGTCACGGCCTATCTGGACCGGTTCCTGGCGCGGCCCGCGGTGCAAAGGGGCCTTGCGATTCCGGCGCGGGGCTGACGTCAGCGGACGGCGGTCAGTTCGGCATCAGGCAAGGTGCAGTCGCGGATGACATCTTCCCCGCAAGTGCGCGGGGCAAGATCGCGGGTGAGGCAAAGGCGGACCTCCTGGATGAGGCCGCTTTTGCAGGTGACGGTGATCTGGTCGGGGGAAAGGCCGGGGTTGCTTTCCAGGAAGGCATCCTCGATCACGCTTGCGTCGAGGGTAAGGTCACTGGTGATCTTGGCAAAGACCGGGGGAATGGACAGGGCATCATAGGCGCGGCGCAGGGTCTTGAAATAGGCCTGGGCCGACAGGCCCGAGCAACGGCCATGCTTTTTCCATTGGTAAAAGGCCAGGCCCGCGCCTCCCATGATATCGGCCATGGCTGCGGTTTCGGCGCGGGAGGGGTCTGCTTGGGTGGTGCGGCAATCGGCGGGGTAGCCCAATTCGTATTGCGGCCACAGGCCGTGGACGATGAAGGTAAGCCCGCGCCCGGGGTCGCATTGCGGGTCGTCGCGGGCGTCGCCGGTCAGGCTGCACCAGGCGGAGGACCAGGAGAGCGACAAAAGGTAATAGTCGAACGCGCCCGCCGTTTGCGCGCGGGCGGGCTGGGCAGAGAGGACCAGCAAAAAGAGCAGGCGCAGCAGGTGCATTTTCACTTTCCTCTGACACGGAACCGCATTATAGACGCGCAACTTCCCCGAAAACGAAACTACCGCGACCAGGGTCGCAGCCGTTTTCCCGGCCCGAAAGAGATTTGTAAAGGAGTGTCCTATGACCAAGCCGCTGATGTCGAAAGCCACCGCTGTCTGGCTGGTGGACAACACCACGCTGAGCTTTAGGCAGATTGCCGATTTCTGCGGGATGCACGAGTTGGAAGTGCAAGGGATTGCGGATGGTGATGTGGCGACGGGGGTCAAGGGGTTTGATCCGGTCAGCAACAACCAACTGGACCAGGTCGAGATTGATCGGGGGCAGGTGGACCCGCTTTACAAGCTGAAGCTGAAGTTCATCCAGTCTGCCGTGGGCGAGGAAAAGCGCCGGGGGCCACGGTATACGCCGCTGTCCAAGCGGCAGGACAGACCGGCGGCCATTCTGTGGCTGGTGAAATTTCACCCGGAACTGAGCGATGGGGCCGTGGGCAAGCTGGTGGGCACGACCAAGCCCACGATCCAGTCGATCCGTGAGCGGAGCCATTGGAACATCAGCCAGATCACCCCGATCGACCCGGTGGCGCTGGGCCTGTGCCGGCAGTCCGAACTGGACACGGCCGTGCAGGCGGCAGCGCGCAAGAAGGCGGCCGAGGGCAATGTGATGTCCGATGACGAGCGGCGCAAGTTGGTCAGCACCGAGCAGTCGCTGGGCATGGCGGCGGAACCGAAGATCCCGTCTGGGTTGGAAGCGTTCACCCGTGATGCACGCGAGGAGCGGGCGCGCGAAAGCAAACCGGCCGATTTCTCGGATGCGGAAAGCTTCTTCAACCTGCCGCATGTCGATGACGACGAGGATGACGACGACGACGAATAGGGCCCGGGGGTCGGGCGGTCGCCTGACCCGATGGTTGACCTTTGTCGAAAATGCCGTGCATTCCACGCGTTGACCGCTGTCTGGCCCCGTGTTCCCCTGATGGGCCATGGCAGAGGTGCGGATGGCCACGATCCTGGAGACGGTTGATGCGCCCGGTGGCGTGACAACGCCCTATGTTCTGGGCGCGGGGGATCAGTTTTTCGGGACGATGCCGCAGAATTCCAGTGACTGGGTCGCGGTTACGCTGGTTGCGGGGCGCAGCTATTGCTTTGGCGCGGTGGGCATGGGGGTGACGGACCCCTTTTTGCGGCTGTACGGGCAAAACGGCGCAATCTTGATGCAGGATGATGACGGGGGGCCGGGGTTTTCGGCGCAGATCCGGTATACAGCCACGGTATCGGGGCTGGTCTATCTGGAGGCGCGGGCGCTGGCGGGCAACGGCGGCTATGGGCTGGCCGTGACCGAGGGCAGCCGGCCAAGTTATGGGCCCGAGATGGCGGCGGCCACCCTGGCGCGTGAGGGCGATGTTTGGGCACCCGGTGCCGGGGGCGATGTGACGCTGACCTGGGGGGTGCGGGCGGCGGGGGCGGCGGTAGATGCGGGTGGGGTTTCTGCGCCGTTTGTCGCGTTGTCCACCGGGCAGATTGCGGCAACGAGGTCGGCTTTGGCGAATTACGCCGAGGTTGGCGCGATACGCTTTCAACAGGTGGCCGAGGGGGGCACGACCACGGCGGCGACCGTGCTTGTGGGCGGCTATCGCAGCAC
>CAMDHB010000385.1 GCA_945897655.1 Pseudorhodobacter antarcticus | reverse complement strand
GGTATCCTCGCGGTCAAGCTCGTCCAGCCCCATGTCCAGCCGGAAGGAGGCGCCGTTCGAACAGGTAGCATAGTCGCCGCTTTCGCCCACCAGTGCCCAGGAATAGATGGGATGCCCGACAACCCTGTTCGCAATGCGCAAGGGTTCGACGGCTGAGGCGAAGGACAGCATCGTAAAGCGGTCGAGCAGCAGAAAGACAAAGCGCCGTGGCCCCTCGGCCTGGGCGGTTTGGGTGGCTTTGCGTTGGGTGGTTGCCATGCTGCGACCTGCAATGTCGGTTTTGACGCATGGATAGGCGGATTGCCGAGGCGCTGCAAGGGCAATTCCCGGCTTTCACCCTTTGCATTCCATATGGTTTTCCTTATACGACCCCGTGAAGTTTCAGACTGCCAACGGAAGACGCGAGGATATTGCCATGACTAAGGGTTGGACCAAATCGGACTGGCGTGCAAAGCCCCGGGTGCAGATGCCGGACTATCCGGACATGACTGCCCTGAATGGGGTGGAACGGCAGTTGGCCAAGTATCCCCCCCTGGTGTTTGCGGGCGAGGCGCGGACGCTGAAAAAGCAGTTGGCACTTGCGGCTGAGGGCAAGGCTTTCGTTCTGCAGGGCGGCGACTGTGCAGAGTCTTTCGCCGAATTCAGCGCAGACAACATCCGCGACACGTTCCGCGTCATGCTGCAAATGGCGGTTGTGCTGACCTATGGTGCCAAGGTTCCGGTGGTCAAGATTGGCCGCATGGCAGGCCAGTTTGCCAAGCCGCGTTCGGCTGGAACCGAAGTGATGGGGGGCGTTGAATTGCCGTCCTACCGCGGTGACATCATCAACGGCTTTGACTTCACTGCTGCGGACCGTATCCCCGATCCGTCGCGGATGTTGCAGGCTTATACCCAATCGGCCGCCAGCCTGAACCTGCTGCGGGCGTTTTCGAAGGGCGGTTTTGCCGATATTCATCGGGTGCATTCGTGGACCTTGGGTTTTGCCGAACATGACAAGGCAGAGCGCTACCGTGAACTTTCCAACCGCATCGCGGATGCGCTGGATTTCATGACGGCTGCGGGTGTCAATGCCGACACGGCGCATACCCTGTCCACAGTCGATTTCTACACCAGCCACGAAGCGCTGCTGCTGGAATACGAAGAGGCGCTCTGCCGCATCGACTCGCTGACCGGCCAGCCCGTTGCAGGCTCGGGCCATATGATCTGGATCGGCGACCGCACCCGTCAGCCGGACGGTGCACATGTCGAGTTTTGTCGTGGTGTGCTGAACCCGATTGGGCTGAAGTGCGGGCCGACCACCACTGCCGAGGATCTGAAAGTCCTGATGGCCAAGCTGAACCCGCAGAATGAACCCGGCCGCCTGACCCTGATCGCCCGCTTTGGTGCGGGCAAGGTGGGCGACCATCTGCCGCGTCTGATCAAGACGGTGCAGGCTGAAGGGGCGAATGTCCTTTGGTCTTGCGACGCCATGCATGGCAACACGATCAAGGCGGCCTCGGGTTACAAGACCCGGCCCTTCGAATCGGTGCTGCGCGAAGTGCGGGAGTTCTTTGCGATCCACAAAGCCGAGGGCACGATCCCGGGCGGCGTGCATTTCGAGATGACGGGTCAGGATGTGACCGAATGCACCGGCGGCTTGCGCGCCGTGTCAGACGAAAACCTGTCAGATCGTTATCACACGGCCTGCGACCCGCGTCTGAATGCCAGCCAATCGCTGGAACTGGCGTTTCTTGTGGCGGAAGAATTGACGGCGCGCCGCGTCGAAAACCGTCGGATGGCGATGTAATCTGACGGCGAAGATGGGCAAATCGCCTTTTCCGGTCGGAAAAGGCGAACTGCCCGTCCTACAAGGGTCATCGCTAATCGCGCGAATGCACCAGACGCAGAACCGGCTTGCCACGCGGCGGGCGGGGGAAGGCGGGGGTAAAGCTGGCACTGGCTTCGGCGAGGCCTTTGGCCACTTGCGGGGCCTGATCCTCGGCCCGGCGCCCGCCAGTGAGGCGGCGTTCAATCTTTTCGCTGGTCACCCCGGCGATCGCAAAACGGCGCGGGACGCGGCCAACGCTGCCGTGCAGCGCCAGACATCCCAGAACCAGGTCTGTGTCGCCGCGTGCAGCGGTCAGAGGAAGCAACAGCATCCGCCCCTCCATCGCCGGTCGGCCGATGCCGCGTTCGGCCTCCATCCAAATCTCCAGCACGGCAGGGCCGGTAAAGACGCCTTCCAAGGCTTCTGCCATACGCGTGCGGCCGAGGGGTTCGATGAGCGAGGACAAAGGCATGCCGCGCACATCCATCCCCATCAGGTCATGCAGCTGCATGCCGGCCAGCCGGAACCGCGCAATCCCGGGCGCGACGCGTTCCAAAAGGAAGGTATTTTCAAGCGCGCCCGCGATGCCGCGGGGATCAATCTGGTCGCGGCGGGGCAGGGTGCCGCCCTGACGCAACCCTTCCCAATAGGCGCGCACTTCGGCAAGCATTGCGAACTTGCCCACGTCAGGCCCCGCCTCGGGCGATCCATCGTGCCCGCCTTTGCCAAAATACGCCATGTCCTTCATCCCTCTGTCAGGGTCACAAGACCCGCCACGAACGCGTTGTTGCTTGGTCCCGGCTCTGATAGTCAGAACGCGAGGCTTTGGTCGGTACGGTTAATCGTGTCGCAACACAGGTTACCGAAGACTTAACATAGCGCATTTGACGGGGATTTGGCGGACAATCTCGACAAATGGTAAACACTTGCACGCTGGGGTTGTCGGGCCCTGCGTATGATCGGGATGGGCGCATGACGGTTTCGATGACGGGATTTGCTTCGGCCAAGGGTCAGGGTGCGGGGCACAGCTGGATGTGGGATCTGCGGTCGGTCAACGGCAAGGGGCTGGATCTGCGGCTGCGGGTGCCGGACTGGATTGATGGGCTGGAACTGGCGCTGCGCGGTGAACTGGGCCGCGCCTTGCAGCGGGGCAATGTGTCCTTGTCGCTGAAGGTGGCGCGCGATGGTCTGGCTGATGGAGTTGAAGGGGTGCGCGTCAACCCAGCGGCGCTGAGAGCGGTGCTGGTGGCGCTGGTCGCGGTCGAGGATCATGCGATGGCGAATGGATTGACGCTGCGCCAGCCAACGTCGGCTGATGTGCTGTCGGTGCGGGGGGTGCTGGATTCTTCGGCAGCGGAAATTGATGTGGGCCCTTTGCGGGCCGCGATTCTGGCCGATTTGCCTGCGCTGCTGGCCGAGTTTCAGGCGATGCGCGCGGCCGAAGGGTTGGCGCTGAACGCGGTGATTGGCGCGCAACTGGATCAGATCGCGGGGCTTGTGGCTGGGGCTGTGACCGAAGCTGCGGCGCGGCGTGAGGCGCAAGGCGCGGCGCTGCGCGAGGCCCTGGCCCGGGTTCTGGCAAATGCCGAGGGCGTGGATGAGACGCGCCTTGCGCAGGAACTGGCCATGATCGCCGTCAAGAATGACGTGACCGAAGAGCTGGACCGTCTGACCGCCCATATTGACGCCGCGCGCAGCCTGTTGGCCGATCAGGGCCAGGTGGGC
>CAMDHB010000384.1 GCA_945897655.1 Pseudorhodobacter antarcticus | reverse complement strand
ACCGCAGCCGGGATGCCCGCCAAGGCGCATCAGAAGTCATCATTGCTGGAACTCAGCCCCCTGACACGCAAGCGTAACGCCTCTGAAAGCCGGTTCAAGGCCTACGGGATTGCCGCGATTGCGGTCAGCCTGTTCACGCTGTTTGTGATGCTGTGGACCATTCTGGGCGATGGGGTATCGTCGTTCTTTCAAGCCAAGATGAACTTCCCCATCACCCTGACCGCAGATGTGCTTGACCCCAAGGGCAACCGCAACCGGGAAGAGATGACCAAGATCACCACCCTTGGCTACTCCAAGGTCCTTGTCGCCTCTTTCGTGGCCGAGATGGAGAAGAAAGGTGTCGTGGGCGAGGGCGTGTCTGACAAAGACATCGGCGAGATGATCTCCAAGGACGCGGCCGGCAGCTTGCGCGCCATGGTTCTGGCCAACCCCGCGCTGGTTGGCACGACGATTGACGGTCAGGTTCTGGCCACCGGTCGCATCGACGGTTATCTCAAAGGCCGCGTGACGATGGAAACCGCCGCGCGGGACAGCAACGTCACCCCCGAACAGCTGGTTCTGGCCGACAAGTTGCAGGCAGCGGGCATCCTCGCCTCCTCGTTCAACTGGGCGTTCTTCACCAGCCCCGATGCTTCTGACCAACGGCCCGAGGCAGCAGGTCTGGGCGTGGCCATCATCGGGTCAGCCTATATGATGCTCATGGTTCTGGTCATGACGGTGCCCGTCGGCGTCGCCACCTCGATCTATCTGGAAGAATTCGCGCCCAAAAACCGCTGGACCGACCTGATCGAGGTGAACATCTCAAACCTCGCCGCCGTACCCTCCATCGTGTTCGGTATCCTTGGCCTCGCCCTCTTCATCAACTTCGTCGGCCTGCCGCAATCCTCCTCGCTGGTTGGCGCGCTGGTCATGTCGCTGATGACCTTGCCCACCATCATCATCGCCACCCGCGCCTCGATCCGCGCCGTGCCGCCGTCGATCCGGGATGCGGCGCTGGGGATTGGCGCGTCCAAGATCCAAACCATTTTCCACCACATCCTGCCCCTTGCCATGCCCGGCATCCTGACCGGCACGATCCTTGGCCTGGCCTCGGCCCTGGGCGAAACAGCACCCCTTCTGCTGATCGGCATGGTGGCTTTCGTCGACAACTACCCCTCCGCCCCGGTGGAAGGCTTTCTGGACCCGGCAACCGCCCTGCCTGTGCAGGTGTTTGGCTGGGCCCAGCGCGCCGATCCCGCCTTTATCGAGCGGTCAAGCGGTGCGATCATCGTGCTGCTGGTGTTCCTGGTGATCATGAACGTTGCGGCCATTCTTCTCCGCCGCCGGTTCGAGCGTCGCTGGTAATCCCGAAAGGACAACAACATGAATGACATGCGCACTGTGGAGCGGACCGTGGACAACCAAAACACCAAGATTTCGGCTCGTAACGTTCAGGTCCATTACGGCACCAGCCACGCCATCAAGGACCTGAATGTCGACATTCTGGACAAGACCGTCACTGCCTTCATCGGGCCGTCGGGCTGTGGCAAATCCACCTTCCTGCGTTGCCTGAACCGGATGAACGACACCATCGCGATCTGCCGGGTGACCGGAGAGATCAAGCTGGAAGGCGAGGATATCTATGACAAGCGGGTTGACCCGGTGCAGTTGCGCGCCAAGGTCGGCATGGTCTTTCAAAAGCCGAACCCCTTTCCGAAATCGATCTACGACAACGTGGCTTACGGCCCCAAGATCCACGGCATGACCCGCAACAAGGCCGAGCTTGACGAAATCGTCGAAACCTCGATCCGCAAGGCCGCGCTTTGGAACGAGGTGAAGGACCGTCTGCAATCGCCCGGAACCGGTCTGTCTGGCGGTCAGCAACAGCGCCTGTGCATCGCCCGCGCCATCGCGACCTCGCCCGAAGTGCTGTTGATGGACGAACCCTGCTCCGCCCTTGACCCCATCGCCACAGCGCAGGTCGAGGAGTTGATTGACGAACTGCGCAGCCATTTCTCCGTGGTGATCGTCACCCATTCCATGCAGCAGGCCGCCCGGGTCAGCCAGCGAACCGCCTTCTTCCACCTTGGCACCTTGGTGGAAACCGGCGAGACGGGCCAGATTTTCACCAGCCCGAAAGACCCCCGAACAGAAGCCTATATCACTGGCCGGATCGGCTGAGGAGCGCGCATATGAACAACGATCCCCACATTACCCGCGCTTTTGACCGGGACCTTGAATCGATCCAGGCGCTGGTCCTGCGGATGGGCGGTTTGGTCGAGGCGGCCTTGGCAGATGCCGCAACTTCTCTTGAAACCCGGGATGATGCGCTGTCTTTGCGCGTGCGCACCGGCGATGCCGCGATTGACGCGCTGGAGGAGCAGATCAATTCTGAATGTGCCCGGCTGATTGCGATCCGCGCGCCAACCGCCAATGACCTGCGCACCGTGTTGGCCGTGATGAAAATCGCCTCGTCGCTGGAACGCTGCGGCGACTATGCCAAGAACCTTGCCAAGCGTTCGGTCGTGCTGAGTGCCATGCAGCCGATCGAGGGGGCTGCCGGGTCGATCCGCCGGATGGCGCGTCAGGTTGGGCTGCTGCTGAAGAATGCGCTGGATGCCTTCATCACCCGCGACGTGGGCCTGGCCGAGGAAGTGCGCGAGCAGGATCAGGACGTGGATCAGATGTATTCCGCCCTGTTCCGCGAATTCCTGACCCATATGATGGAAGACCCGCGCCATATCACCGCCTGCATGCATCTGCACTTCATCGCCAAGAACATCGAACGCGTGGGCGACCATGCCACCACGATTGCCGAGCAGGTCATCTATCTGGCCACCGGCGCCGTGCCTGACAGCCCGCGCCCCAAGGGGGAAACAGTGATGGCGGGTCCGAAACCATGAATGCACCGTCTGTTTTGCTGGTCGAGGATGAACCAGCGCAGCGTGAAGTCCTGGCCTATAATCTGCAGGCCGAAGGCTTTGTCGTGACCCAAGCCAGCAATGGTGAAGAGGCACTGATGTTGATACAGGAATCGCGGCCCGATCTGGTGTTGCTGGACTGGATGATGCCGCTGGTATCGGGGTTGGAGGTGTGCCGCCGGTTGAAGATGCGGCCCGAAACCCGCAGCATTCCCATCATCATGCTGTCGGCCCGGTCCGAAGAGGTGGACAAGGTGCGCGGTCTTGAAACCGGGGCGGATGATTATGTGATCAAGCCCTATTCGCTGGTCGAATTGATGGCCCGCCTGCGCGCCCATCTGCGCCGGGTTCGCCCCTCGGCCGTGGGGGTGCGGTTGGAATGGCAGGATATCAGCCTGGACCCTGAAACCCACCGGGTTTTGCGGAACGGGGCCGCGCTGAAACTGGGCCCGACCGAGTTTCGCCTGCTCGCCACACTGATCGAAAAGCCGGGCCGGGTGTTCAGCCGCGAGCAGTTGCTGGACCGGGTTTGGGGCCGCGATATCTATGTCGACAGCCGGACGGTGGACGTTCACATCGGGCGGCTTCGCAAGTCTTTGTGCGCGACCGGGGGGGATGATCCTTTGCGGACAGTGCGCGGGGCTGGGTATGCGC
>CAMDHB010000383.1 GCA_945897655.1 Pseudorhodobacter antarcticus | reverse complement strand
TCTGCAGATTGCCATTGAAACGGCCGTGCGCTCGGCGCAGGCGCGGCCAAGACCGTCGGGGCAGACAGATGCGAAAGGGGCTGTTCACACCCTTCGCAGCGACCTGATGCCCGTCGAGGCGCGGGCGATGCTCGTGGCGGCGGCTGATGTTATCCTGCATGCCAGTCGCGGCAGCATCGGCAGCCAGTTGGACCTGCTTGCCAGCCAGGTGCCGCTTATCCTCGGCCCCGTCACGCCTCCCCGACTGCCAGAGATCCACGCGCCGCAAGTTGTTGCCGCCGCGCCGCCGCTGGAGTTCTTCAATGGCCTTGGTGGCTTTGCGCAGGATGGCCGCGAATATCTGATCATCTTGCAAAACGGCCAAACCACGCCTGCTCCCTGGATCAATGTCATCGCCAACCCCGCATTCGGGTTTAGCGTTTCGGCGGATGGCGCGGGTGCGGTCTGGTCGGAAAACAGTCGCGAAAATCAGCTTACCCCGTGGGCCAATGATCCTGTCACCGATCCTGCGGGCGAGGCGATCTATCTTCACGATCTGGACACGCAGCAGATTTGGACGCCGACCTCGCTGCCGATCCGTGGCACCGGGCAATATCTGTGCCGCCACGGCTTTGGCTATTCGGTTTTCGAGCATACGGCACACGAGATCGCCGCCGAAATGCTGCAATTCGTGCCCTTGGACGCGCCAGTCAAGGTCACACGCCTGAGGCTGCGCAATCTTTCAGACCGAACCCGGCGGCTGTCGGTGACGGGCTATGCCGAATGGGTGCTTGGCACCTCACGCAGTGCCACTGCAGGTAAGATCATCACCCAAGTGGAGTCCGAAACCGGGGCGATTCTGGCTCAAAACCCGCGCGCCATGGCCTTTGCGGGCCGGGTTGCCTTTGCCGATTTCGGCCCGGGCCCAAGCCGCCTGACCTGTGACCGGACCGAGTTTCTTGGTCGCAACGGCAAGATGCAGGCTCCCGCTGCCCTGAACCATTCCGCGCTGTCTGGCCGCCATGGACCGGCGCTGGATGCCTGCGCGGCGTTGCAGCGGCGGATCGTGCTGGCTCCGGGTGAATCGGTAGACCTGCACTTCCTGCTGGGGCAGGCCGCGTCAACCGATGACGCCGTGGCTCTGATCAAGGCCACGCGTGCGCGCAGCCCCGATGCGATGCTGGCCGAGGTCACGCAGCATTGGTCAGCACTTCTGACCGAGGTGCAAATCCGCTCGCCCGACCGGGCCATGGATATCCTGCTGAACGGCTGGCTGTTGTACCAGACCCTGTCCTGCCGCATCTGGGCGCGGGCGGGGTTCTATCAGGCCAGCGGCGCTTACGGGTTTCGCGATCAGTTGCAAGACAACATGGCGCTGACGGCCCTGCGCCCTGAACTGACCCGTGCGCATCTGCTGCGGGCGGCCTCGCGGCAATTTCCGCAAGGCGATGTGCAGCACTGGTGGCTGCCGCATTCCGGTCAAGGCGTTCGCACTCGGATTTCAGATGACAGGGTTTGGCTGGCCTATGCCGCTGCCCATTATGTTCACGTGTCGGGTGATCTGGCAGTGTTTGACGAACCCTTGCGTTTTCTGGAAGGCCCCGCCCTGCGACCGGGCGCGCATGACGATTTCTTTCAGCCGCAACTGTCTGATCACTCCGCCAGCCTGTTCGAGCATTGCGCGCTCGCGCTGGATCAGACCATAGCGCTGACCGGGGCCAACGGTCTGCCGCTGATTGGCACCGGAGATTGGAACGACGGCATGAACCGGGTCGGCGAGGCGGGCAGTGGCACCAGCGTCTGGCTGGGTTGGTTCCTCATCACAACACTGCGCGCAATGGCCCCTCATGTGACGGCCCGTGATCCCGCCCGCGCCGCTGTTTGGCAGGCCCATGCCGACAGCATGGCGCAAGCCATCGAGCGTGAAGGCTGGGATGGCGCATGGTACCGGCGTGGCACCTATGATGATGGCACCGTGTTGGGGTCGGCCGCATCGCTGGAATGCCAGATCGACAGCCTTGCACAATCATGGGCGGTGCTGTCGGGGGCGGCGGACTCTGCGCGTGCCGCGATGGCGATGGAGTCCCTGTCCGCGCTGCTGATCCGCCCGGACAGCGGCCTCGCCCTGCTCTTTACCCCACCGTTTGATCACACCCCCAAGGATCCCGGCTATATCAAGGGCTATCCGCCTGGCCTGCGCGAAAATGGCGGCCAATATAGCCATGCCGCAATGTGGGCTATTCTGGCGAAGGCGCGGTTGGGCGATGGCGACGGTGCGCATGCGTTGTTCGCGCTGATCAACCCGATCAACCACGCTCTGACACCGGTTGCGGTGACGCGTTACAAGGTCGAACCCTATGTCGTAGCCGCCGATGTCTATTCCACCGCCCCGCACGAGGGCCGGGGAGGCTGGACATGGTACACCGGGTCCGCCGCCTGGATGTACCGCGCAGGAATCGAGGGTCTGTTGGGCCTGTCGCAAGTGGGCCCGGATATTGTCCTGAATCCCTGTTTTCCAAAGGCTTGGCCTGAATTGACCGCCAGCCTCGGCAACGGGCTCGGCCGCTGCGATATCGTTGTCCTGAATCCCAACAAGACCGGCCATGTCGTGGATTGTGCTTGGCTGAATGGCAACGCGTTGCCGATACTGCATGGCAAAGTCACTCTACCCCGCGATTTGGCACGGGGTCGGTTGGAGTTGCGGCTGATCTGACAGAACATGACATGATGGGGAATCCGCGGTAGCCGCGACGGGTAGATGGCGACACGAGGCATCACTTAGGGAAGTATCTGCTGAGTAGTCAGCAGCAATCGGCGCAGGGAAGAGCTTTGCAGGCTTTTCGATGTGTGCCCCGTGTCCTAGATGTTTGATCCCGGATTTTGATGGTTCAGTATTTTCCTTGGTGCGGAAGGAGGCACTTTGGGATAGATTATTCTTGGGAGCGCCACAGCGGCCGAGGCAAACCGTCGAGCAATACAGAATAGTGAAGAGATCCTGAGGGCGCTTTCGGCGCGCTAGGGCATCAATCAGAAGACGGTGGCCAAGTGGCGAAAACGAACTTCGGTTGCCGATCTGCCGACCGGGCCGAAGGATATGAATCCACGGTACTGACGCCCGACGTAGTGGCGGTCATCGTCGCGTTCCGGCGACATAGGCTGCAGCGGCTGGACGACTGTCTTTATGCGCTTTAGCCAACGATGCCGCGTCTGACGCGATCCTCACTTCACCGCTGTTTGCAGTGGGACGAAATCAGCCGATTGCCCTAGGATGATGGCGACAAGCCTGCAAAGAGAAAGTTCAAGGCATACCCGCTCGGCTACTTTCCTGATGATAGTACTGAGGTTCAGTCGACCGAGGGCAAGCTGTATCTCTTCGTCGCAACCGACCGCACCTCCAAGTTCGCTTTCGTCGAACTGCACCAGACGGCCGGGACGATGGCAGCTGCAGCCTTCTTAGGTAACCTGATTGCCGCCGTGCTATACCGGCTCCACATCCGCTTTGACCTCCTCGCAGCGTTTGCAAGCAAACGCTTGCCGGGCAACGGACAATGGCATCCAGTTCACAAATCAAGATC
>CAMDHB010000382.1 GCA_945897655.1 Pseudorhodobacter antarcticus | reverse complement strand
GCGGGCAACTTCTGGCTTTCCGTTAGGCGCGCACCCGTGTATGGGGTGCGCTTCTTTGGGAATATGACATGAGCTTTACCCTTGCCATCGTGGGCCGTCCGAATGTCGGCAAATCGACGCTGTTCAACCGTCTGGTTGGCCGCAAGCTGGCGCTGGTCGATGACCAGCCCGGCGTGACCCGTGATTTGCGCGAGGGGGATGCCAAGCTGTTCGACCTGCGCTTTACCGTGATTGACACGGCGGGGCTGGAGGAGATCACCGATGACAGCCTGCAAGGCCGGATGCGGCGGTTGACCGAGCGGGCCGTGGATATGGCGGATGTGAGCCTGTTCCTGATCGACGGACGGGTTGGGGTGACCCCCTCGGATGAGACATTCGCCGATATCCTGCGGAAAAAGGGCGCTCGGGTCATTCTGGGCGTCAACAAGGCCGAGGGCAAGGCGGGCGATGCGGGTGCGCTGGAGGGGTGGTCGCTGGGTCTGGGCGAGCCGATCCGTCTGTCAGCCGAGCATGGCGAGGGGATTGACGATCTGTATAACGCGCTGAAGCCGTTCGAGGTGGAGTTTGCGGCGCGGGATGCCGAGAATTCGCCCGAGGTCGAGGTGGATATCGAGGGCGAGGTGGACGCCGATGCTGAGGATACCCGCGACTGGGTGCCGTCGGATAAAAAGCCGTTGCAGATGGCGGTGATCGGGCGGCCCAATGCGGGCAAATCGACGCTGATCAACAAGATTTTGGGCTATGACCGTTTGCTGACGGGGCCGGAAGCCGGGATCACGCGGGATGCGATTTCGGTCAGGACCGACTGGATGGACACGCCCATCCGGGTGTTCGACACGGCGGGGATGCGCAAGAAGGCGCGTATTGTCGAAAAGCTGGAAAAGCTGTCGGTGTCGGATGGTTTGCGGGCCGTGCGGTTTGCCGAGGTGCTTGTGGTTCTGCTGGATGTCGAGATTTCGTTCGAGGTGCAGGACCTGCGGATTGCCGACTTTGCCGAGACTGAGGGCAGGGCGGTGGTGGTTGCCATCAACAAATGGGACCTTGAGGGCGAAAAGCAGGAAAAGCTGGCCGAGCTGAAAGAGATGTTCGAGCGGTTGTTGCCTCAGCTGCGCGGTGCCCCGCTGATCACGGTGTCGGGCAAGACGGGTCGGGGTCTGGACCGGCTGCATGATGCGGTCGTGAAGGTGCATGAGATCTGGAACCGCCGGATCCCCACGGCGCGGCTGAATTCCTGGCTTTCCGCGATGGTCGAGGCGCATCCGCCACCGGCCCCGGGCGGGCGGCGGATCAAGCTGCGGTACATGACTCAGGTCAAGACCCGGCCGCCGGGGTTCATCGTGATGTGTTCTCACCCCGAGGATATGCCGGAAAGCTATAAACGCTATCTGGTCAATGGGTTGCGCGACCATTTTGATCTGCCGGGGGTGCCGATCCGGATCACCTTCCGCAGTCAGGGCGACAAGAACCCGTTCCGCAACCAGAAGTTCCACACGCCAAGTCGATTGCGCAAGCACAAGGACAAGAATACGGGCGAGTAGCTCGGGAGCGATTTCTTTGAAGAAATCGTAGCGAAGCCATCGATGGCTTCGTTACGGAGTTTTTAAAAAACTCCGTTTTCTTAAGTTGGGCGGCGCAGGAACAACCCGACTACGGCCAGCGTCAGCAAGGCGGCCCCGGCAGCGGCGGCATAGGCGACGGTGGGGTTGGCTTGCCAGTTCACCACGGCCACCCCGACCGAGGCCCAGATGACTGCCGCGCCGTAAAGCGGCATGGTCGGGCGGCGGGATTGGATGGTCAGGGCCACCACGACGACCACGGTCAGCATGGCAAGCGCCGTGGCGGTGTCAGACAGCCAACCATAGCCGGATAGAACAACCCCCAGCGACACCATCGAGGCGGCGGTCAGCCAGCCTGCGAACATGGACAGCGGTGCTTGCAGCCACCAGCGGTCAACGGTCGGGCTGGCCGTCAGAAAAGCGGTCAGGCTGAAGGCGGCCATTGCGATGATCGCCACTGTGGCGGTGATCGGAAAACCGTTTGCGATGGCCAGCCAGACGGTGCCCAGCGCCAGTGCGCCGATCAAGGGCAGGCGGGTGCGCTCCCACATCGCAACGCTGCGGCGGGTCAGGCCGAAGAGGGCGCTGACCGCAAGCCAGGTGTAGATCACCCCCCAGATCGCAAAGGCATAGCCGGCGGGTTGGATCGAGGGGCGGGTGATCTCGACCGGGAACATGCCCGGATCATAGCCTGCAAAGGGAGGCGTGACAAAAGGGGCCACGAAAAAGGCGATCGTGGCGAGGAGTGTGATGTATGTGCGCATGAGTTACCTTACGCGCGATTGGGCAGATAGGATCACTCCAAATTGCCGATGGCCGAAATGCGCGTCTTTCCGCCTAGATAGGGGTGCAAGGCTGCGGGCAGATTAACCGATCCATCGGCAAGCTGGCCATTTTCCAGCACCGCGATCAGGCAGCGCCCCACGGCAAGGCCCGAGCCGTTGAGGGTGGCCAGATAATCGGGTTTGCCCCCGGCAGGACGGAAACGGGCGTTCATGCGGCGGGCCTGAAAGCTGCCGCAGGTCGAGACGGAACTGATCTCGCGGTATTTGTTCTGGCCGGGCAACCACGCCTCCAGATCATGGGTTTTCTGCGCGCCAAAGCCCATGTCGCCGGTGCAAAGGACGATGGTGCGGTAGGGGATGTCCAGTTTCTCAAGAATTGCCTCGGCGCAGCGGGTCATGCGGTCGTGTTCGGCAAGGGCGGTGTCGGGGGTGCAGATCGTCACCATCTCGACCTTTTCGAACTGGTGTTGGCGCAGCATGCCTGACGTGTCTTTGCCAGCCGAGCCTGCTTCAGAGCGGAAGCACTGGCTGTGGGCGGTTATGCGCAGGGGCAGGGTTGCCTCATCCAGGATGTCGCCCGCGACGGAGTTGGTCAGGGTCACTTCAGCGGTCGGGATCAGCCACCAGCCGTTGGTGGTCTGATAAGAGTCTTCGGCGAATTTGGGCAGCTGGTTGGTGCCATACATCGCCTCTTCCTTGACCAGAACTGGGGTCCAGACCTCGGTCAGGGCGTGGTCGTTGACATGGGTGTCCAGCATGAACTGGGCCAGGGCGCGGTGGACGCGGGTCACGGCCCCTTTCAGCACCACAAAGCGGGCACCGGAGAGTTTGGCGGCGGTTTCAAAATCCATGCCGGGTTTGATGCCGGGGATTTCGAAATGCTCTTTTGGGGTGAAGTCGAAGTTGCGCGGGTTGCCCCAGCGGCGGATTTCGACATTCTCAGCCTCATCCGCGCCGGTTGGAACCTCGTCCAGCGGCAGGTTGGGGATGCGCATCAACTGGTCCTTGAGTTGGGCATCAAGGGCCGCGGCCTGTTCGCCCAAGGCGGCGATTTCGGCTTTCTTTTCGGTCACAAGGGCGCGCAGGCGCGTAAATTCGGCGTCATCACCGCGACCCTTGGCGGCGCCGGCCTCACGCGAGGCGGCGTTCTGGGCGGCTTGGGCGGTTTCGGCACCGTGAATGGCGGTACGGCGTGCCTCGTCCAAAGCCAGAAGGTCGGACGACAGG
>CAMDHB010000381.1 GCA_945897655.1 Pseudorhodobacter antarcticus | reverse complement strand
CAGCGGATTTCGACGCCCGAGAAGATGTAGGCTTTTGAGCGCACCATGCGGAGGAGGCGGGAGGGGCGGAAGGATTGGGAGCCGAAGATCTGTGCATCGGGGTGGAAGGTGATCGTGGTGCCGCGCCGGTTGGGGGCGGCACCGATTTTCGCGATGGGGGCGAGGGGTTTGCCGCGGGAGAAGTTTTGCGCCCACAGCTCCTTGTTGCGGGCCACCTCGACATCCATGCGGTCAGAGAGGGCGTTCACGACGGAGGAGCCCACGCCGTGCAGGCCGCCGGAGGTTTCATAGGACTTGCCGTTGAACTTGCCACCGGAGTGGAGGGTGCAGAGGATCACCTCGAGCGCGGATTTGTCGGGGAATTTCGGGTGGGGGTCGATGGGGATGCCACGGCCGTTGTCGCGGACGGTCAGGGCGCCGTCCAAGTGCAGTTCCACCTCGATCCGGTTGGCGTGGCCGGCGACGGCTTCGTCCATCGAGTTGTCAATGATCTCGGCGGCGAGGTGGTGGTAGGCGCGTTCGTCAATGCCGCCGATATACATGCCGGGGCGCAGGCGGACGGCCTCCAAGGGTTCCAGCACCTCGATCGAGGAGGCGTTGTAGTCGTCAGGGGCGGAGGAGAGCAGGTCGGAGGGCATGGATGCTCGATTCTTGTTATGCCGGGGCATTAGACCCCTTTGGGGGGCGTGGTGCAAGATATGGGGGTTTCGGGTGGGCGCGGGCTGGCGCATAGTGGGCATCGGTCAAAATGGGAGGCGATCATGCGGGTGTTGTTTACGGGCGGGTCTGGCAAGGCGGGCAAGCATGCGGTGGCGTATCTGGTGGCGCAGGGGCATCAGGTCTTGAACATCGATCTGGTGCCGTTGCGGCATCCGGGTGTGGCGGATCTGGTGGTGGATATCACCGATGCCGGACAGGTCTTCAACGCGATGACGGCCCATATCGGGATGGGCGAGATGGACGGCGGGGCGCCCAAGCCTTTTGACGCGGTGGTGCATTTCGCGGCGATCCCCAGCCTGCATATGCGGGCCGAGGTGGAGACGTACCGGGTTAACGTGATTGGAACCTACAACATTCTGGATGTGGCAACCAAATTGGGGATCCCCAAGGTGATCATCGCGTCGTCCGAGACGACCTATGGGGTGTGTTTTTCGAACGGCGTGGTGGACCCCAAGGTGTTCCCGCTGGACGAGGATTACGACATCGACCCGATGGACAGCTATGGCATGTCGAAAAAGGTCAACGAGGTGACGGCGCGGTCGTTTCAGCGGCGGTCGGGGGCTGATGTTTATGCCCTGCGGATTGGCAATGTGATCGAACCTGATGAATATGACCGGTTCCCGGGGTTCTTTGCCGATCCGGGCCAGCGGCGGCGGATTGCGTTCAGTTACATTGACGCGCGCGATCTGGGGCAGATTGTGGACCTGTGCCTGAAGAAGGACGGCTTGGGGTTTGAGGTGTTCAACGCGGTGAATGACACCAATTCGGTCTGCCAGACGAATGAGGAATTGTTGGCGACGTTCTTCCCGAACGTGCCCTTGTCGCGCCCGGTGGGCCCGCATGAAAGCCTGCTGTCCAACCGCAAGATCCGGGAGGTTCTGGGCTTCAAGGAAGAGCACAACTGGCGGCGGTATGTCGCGGACCCGATGGCCAAGGGCTGAGGCCGTTTAAGGGACTGTTCATCCCTTTGCCCCAGATTGGCGGGGCAAAGGGGAATCGCCATGCCAGCCTGGGCCAGTGCCGCCGTGATATCGACCATCGGGGTCAGCTTTCTGACGGGCATGACCTTTGCCCCGTCGGGCCGGTCTGGGCTGGCGGCGGCGGTGGTGCCGCCTTGGCAGGAGGGCGGTCTGGCGCGGGCGGCGGCGACGGGTTTGCCGTTTGTGAGCCTGGGCTGGCGGGGGCATCTGCTTATTCTGGACATTGAGGCAGACACAGGCGCGCTGGCGCGGCTGCGCGCTGATGGGCTGTGGCTGCTGGACGCCCGAGGGTTTCTGATCTGCGGGTTGGCGGCTGATGGGGGCCAAAATGATCTCGACAGTTGATGATCTGCGGCAGCGGGCAGTGTTTTACGCGGTGGTCTTGCTGTGGCTGATGGTGCCGATGATCGGGTTGACCGGCTTTGTGCTGGGCACGGGCGGGTTGGCCGGGGCGGGGCTGGTGGCGCTGATGGCGGGGCTGGTCACGCTGGAGCAGCGGCGCAGCGGGGCGGGTCTGGGCACGCAACTGGCGGCGTCATGCGCGCTGGCGGTGACGGTATCGACGCTGGTTTACCTGATGCGCGGCCATGCCTGGCAGGCAGACAGCCATATGGTGTTCTTTGCCGCATTCGCGCTGACGGCGGTGTTTTGCAACTGGCGGCCCATCGTGGCCTATGCCGGGGTGATTGCGGTGCATCATCTGGTGCTGAATTTCCTGTTCACCGAAGCGGTTTTCCCGGGGGAGGCGTCGCTGGGCCGGGTGTTGCTGCATGCGGTGGTGTTGATCGTGCAGGCGGTGCCGCTGATCTGGCTGGCGGCGGTGTTGCAGCGGCTGTTCGCCCGGTCGGATGAGTTGCGGGCGCTGGCAGATGCAGCGCGGGAAGAGGCGATGTCGCAGGCGGATCGGCAGCAGCAGGCCTTTGACGAGACGCGGGTCGTGGTGGAGACGATTGCCACCGTCATGCAAAAGCTGGCGGGCGGGGATCTGACGGTCCGGATCGAGGAGCGCGCCCATCCGGCGCAGTTTCAGGGGCTGTGCCGGGCGTTCAACGGCATGGTTTCCGCGCTGGACCGGGTGATCACCGAAATTGAAGAGGGGGCCAACGGGTTGTTGCGGTCGTCTGACGCGCTGGCGGCGGCGGCAGCGCAGTCGGCTGACCGGGCCGGGCAGCAATCGGCATCGGTCGAACAATCGGTGCAAGCGGTGGAACAGATGGGCGACGGCGTGCGTGCGACGACTGAACTGGCGGTCGAGGCGGATGCAATGATGATGGCCAACCAGACCGAGGCGCAGGTGGGCGGCCGGGTGCTGGAGCAAGCGGTCGGGGCGATGAAGCTGATCGAGGAAAGCTCGGACCAAATCTCACGCATCAGTGGCGTGATGGAGGATATTGCGTTTCAGACCAATCTGCTTGCGCTGAATGCCGGGGTCGAGGCGGCACGGGCGGGCGAGTTGGGGCGTGGTTTTGCCGTGGTGGCCAGCGAAGTGCGCACGCTGGCACTGCGGGCGGCGGATGCGACCAAGGAAATCCGGGTTTTGATTGGTGACAGCCGCAAGAGCGTGGCGACGGGGGCGGAACTGGTGGGCAAGACCAGCGTTTCGCTGGGCGCACTGATCAAGGGGGCGGGCAGTGCGGCGGCGATCGTGACGCAGATTTCGTCCAAGATGCAGGGCCAAACCTCGGGGCTGGGGTCGCTGCGTGAAAACATCCGGGTGCTGGAGACGACGGCGCGGACCGGCGCGCAGGTGGCCAAGCAGTCGTCCGACATGGGGCACACCTTGCGGGGCGAGGCGACGGCGATGATTGCGGCGATCAACGCGTTTCGCGGCGGGCGGAGTGTCAAACCGGTCAGTTGGGCGGCCGAATAGGGCCGC
>CAMDHB010000380.1 GCA_945897655.1 Pseudorhodobacter antarcticus | reverse complement strand
TGCGGCGCCGGCGGGGTTGATGGGGGTGGCCTGGGGGATTGCGGGGCGGTTGCATCCAAGGTTGGGGGCGCAGCGGCCGTCGCGGGGTGGCATTGCCGGTTGATGGGCAGATGCCCTAGCATCTGCCACGGTGCGTCGGTGCCGCTTGCCGCACGGTGGCCCAAAGCCACCGGGCAGCGCCCGACCCCCGCAGGGAGGGCGCTTCTCGCCCTCTGGGTCGGGAGCTGCCCTCTGATAGTATGGGCTGATAAAGTCTTGAGGACAGATACCGGCATGAGCGGGGCCAATCCTCCCCCGGAGGATCGGCTGATCCCGCTCAACACTCAGGGTTTGAAGAACTTGCCGCCGGGGGACAGGGTGAAAATCTCGCAGCCCGTGGCGGTGACGCCGATGGAATGTTCGAACTGCGCCGACAGCGATTTGTCGCGGGTGACGGCGGTCCAGTCATCGGCCAGAACCTTGGTTTCGGGGCGGCCAAGGTTGACCATGGGTTCGATGGTGAAGAACATGCCCTCTTCCAGCACCGACTGCGTGCCCGCGCGGCCATAGTGCAGCACGTTGGGCGGGGCGTGGAACACGCGGCCCAGGCCGTGGCCGCAGAAATCGCGGACGACGGACATGCGGTTCGCCTCGACAAAGCTTTGGATGGCGTGGCCGATATCGCCAAAGGTGTTGCCGGGCTTCACGGCGGCGATGCCGCGCATCAGGCCTTCGTGCGTCACCTCGATCAACCGCTGGGCGCGGATTGGGGCAGTGCCTGCGGTGTACATGCGCGAGGTGTCGCCGAACCAGCCATCGACGATGACCGTCACGTCGATGTTCAGGATATCGCCTTCGGCCAGTTTCTTGACCCCGGGAATGCCGTGGCAAACCACATGGTTGACCGAAATGCACGAGGCGTGCTGATACCCCTTGTAGCCGATGGTGGCGGAGACGACGCCGAGGCGTTCCACCTCGGTCCGGATGAAATCATCCAACTCGCCCGTGGTGACGCCGGGTTGAACGAGGGGCTCGACATCGTCCAAGATCAGGGCGGCGATGCGGCCCGCTTCGCGCATGCCAGCGAAATCCGCATCCTCGTAAATGCGAATTCCATCCCGTGTGACGCGACCGCGCATGTCGTCCATGCCCATACCCTTTGATAAGTGCAGCAATAAATAGTCCAACACGCTGGCATTTGCCAGAGGGCGGGGGCTATATCTGGCCCAAGGAGAACCCAAATGACCAATCCAACCGCAGCAATGCTGGTAATCGGCGACGAAATTCTGTCGGGCCGCACCCGTGACAGCAACATGCACCATCTGGCGGGGCAGTTGACCGAGCGGGGGATCACCCTGGCCGAGGTGCGTGTGGTGGCCGATGATCAGGCGGCCATTGTGGCGGCGGTGAACGCGTTGCGGGCCGCCTATGACCATGTGTTCACCTCTGGCGGCATTGGGCCGACGCATGACGACATCACGGCGGATGCAATGGCGGTGGCCTTTGGCGTGGCGATCACGCACCGCGCCGATGCGATGGCGCTGCTGGGGGCGCATTATGCGCGGCAGGGGTCCGAGTTCAACGAGGCCCGGCAGCGCATGGCGCGTATTCCGGATGGGGCGGTGTTGATCGACAATCCGGTGTCCATCGCGCCGGGTTTCAGTTTGGGCAATGTGCATGTGATGGCTGGCGTGCCCCGGATATTCGAGGCGATGGTGGCGGGCGTTCTGGCTGGCATCACTGGCGGCGCACCGCTGCTGAGCCGCACGTTGCGGGTGTTGCGGGGCGAGGGTGACATTGCCACGGCCTTTGGCGACTTTGCGGCGCAGTACCCGGACCTTGCGATGGGGTCTTATCCCTTCAACATGAACGGCGCGTTCGGCACCAATCTGGTGCTGCGCGGCACCGATGCCGAAAGGCTGGATGCCGCCCTCGCCGCCCTGACCGCATTGCTGGACGCATGACGCCAGAGGCCCAAGCTGCCGCGATGGAGGCAACCTGGCCCCCGGCGGCGTCTTGGGGCCTTGGCCCGTGGTGGTTGCGCGATGGGGCGGGCGGGGGCAAGCGGGTGTCGGCGGCCACGGTTGAGGGCCGATGGACAGAAGGCGACATTGTGGCAGCCGAGGCTGCGATGGCAGAGCCCTTGTTCATGATCCGCCCGCAGGACAGTGCGCTGGATGCCGCTTTGCAGGCGCGGGGCTATGCGGTCGTGGACCCGGTTGTGATTTATGCAGCCCCGACAGATGGGTTTGCCCCGCCCCCGTTTTTTGCGACGTTCCCGCATTGGCCGCCGTTGCAAATCGCCACCGATCTGTGGGCCGAGGCGGGGGTTGGGCCTGCGCGTCTGGCGATCATGCACCGGGCAAATGGCCCCAAGATTGCCATTCTGGCGCGCAGCGCTGACCGTGCCGCCGGAGTGGCCTTTGTCGCCCTGCACGGACAGGTGGCGATGCTGCACGCGCTGGAGGTGTCAAAGCCCTTCCGCAGGCAGGGAACCGCCCGAAACATCCTGCAGGCGGCAGGGGTCTGGGCACGGGGGCATGGGGCGGATACGCTTGCGCTGGCCGTCACGCAGGCGAATGCGGGGGCGCGTGCGCTTTATGCTTCGCAAGGGATGATGGGCGTGGGACAGTATCACTATCGTCAGAAATGAGCCTGAAGCCCGTGCAGATACGCCTGATTCTGCTGATTGCCGTGATCGCGCCGCCCGCCTTGGCCGGGCCGGTGACACTGAACTTTGCGGTGCCCGCCATCCAGACGGGTGAGCGGGTCGAGGCGCCGGTGCGCCACGGCTTTGCCATCGCGGCCTTTGACGGGGCGCAGGTGCCGATGCGGGTGGTCGAAGGGGCGCTGGACATGCGCGCCTATCGGCTGGACGGGGTACGGGACAACACGCTGGCGCTGCTGTTGCCGTTGCAGGCGCAACTGGACGCGGCGGGGTTCAAACCGGTGTTTGACTGCGACACGACGGCCTGCGGCGGGTTCGACTTTCGCTTTGGGCTGGATGTGCTGGCCGAACCGCAGATGCATGTCGATCTGGGCGATTTTCGGTATCTGGCGGCAGAGAATGCAGACGGCGAGATGGTCAGCCTGCTGATCAGCAAGGCCGCAGATCGGGGGTTTGTGCAGGTGACGTCGGTCACAAAGGCCGCAATTCCCGTGCAGCCCACGGTGGAGCAGATCGATGTTGCGGCAGCCGCGCCCGAACCGAATGCGCCGACCGCGCCCAAAGTCAACCCGGCGCCAGAGCCCGGCAGTTTTGCCGATCAGATGGCGGCGACGGGCAGTGTGGCACTGGACGATCTGGTCTTTGCTTCGGGCAAGGCCACGCTGGAGGATCGGGATTATCCATCGCTGACCGGGCTGGCATCGTGGTTGAAATCGGACCCGGACCTGCGGGTCACGTTGGTGGGACATACCGATGCCAGCGGGTCGCTGGCGGGCAACATCGCGCTGTCGCGTTTGCGGGCGGTGGCGGTGCGCGACCGGCTGATGACGAAATACGGATTGTCAGGGGGGCAGGTCGATGCGCAGGGGGCGGGGTATCTGGCACCGCGAGCGAGCAATCTGACGCCGGAAGGCCGGCAGAAAAACCGAAGGGTCGA
>CAMDHB010000379.1 GCA_945897655.1 Pseudorhodobacter antarcticus | reverse complement strand
TGCATATAATAGGCGCGGGGCCCGAGACAGCCCGGATGGGCGGCCCCGGGCCCCGGCAGTTGGGTCTTAGCGCGACGCCAGATCGCGCAGCACATAGTGCAGCACGCCGCCGTGTTCGACGTATTCAATCTCAATCTCGGTGTCGATGCGGCACTTGATCTGGATGGTTTTCACGGTGCCATCGGCATAGGTGATGGTGCAGGGCACAGTGCTGAGGGGTTTCAGATCGCCTGCCAGACCGGAGATGGACACAACTTCATCTCCCTTCAGACCCAGGGATTTGCGCGTCTCGCCCCCGGTGAATTCGAAGGGGATGACGCCCATGCCGACCAGGTTCGAGCGGTGGATACGCTCGAACGACTCGGCAATCACGGCCTTGACGCCCAGCAGGGCCGTGCCCTTGGCTGCCCAATCGCGTGAGGAGCCTGCGCCGTATTCGATGCCGCCGAAGATGACCAAGGGGGTGCCCGCCTCTTGATAGGCCATCGAGGCGTCGTAGATCGAGGTTTGCGCGCCGTCCGGCCCCTTGGTGTAGCCGCCTTCGACACCATCCAGCATTTCGTTCTTGATGCGGATGTTGGCGAAGGTGCCGCGCATCATCACCTCGTGGTTGCCGCGGCGCGAGCCGTAGGAGTTGAACTCGGAAACCGGAACCTGCCGTTCGGCCAGATACTTGCCGGCCGGGGTGCTGGCCTTGAAGGAGCCGGCGGGGCTGATGTGGTCGGTGGTGATCATGTCGCCCAGAACGGCCAGAACGCGGGCACCGGAGATATCGGAAATGACGCCCGGGGTTTTGGCCATGCCGCGGAAATAGGGCGGGTTCTGGATGTAGGTGGAGGAGGGCGGCCAATCGTAGGTTTCGCTGTCGGTCACCTCGACCGCCTGCCATTTGGCATCGCCCTTGAAGACATCGGCGTATTTCTTTTGGAATGCGGCACGGGTGACGGTGGCGTTCACAAGGTCAGAGATTTCCTTGTTCGTGGGCCAGACGTCGCGCAGGTAAACCGGGCCATTGGTGCCCATGCCCAAGGGTTCGGTGGTGATGTCGATGTTCATGTCACCGGCGAGGGCATAGGCCACGACCAGGGGCGGGCTGGCCAGATAGTTGGCGCGGACGTCGGGGGAAATGCGCCCCTCAAAGTTGCGGTTGCCCGACAGGACGGCGGCGGCGACAAGGTCGCCTTCGTTGATGGCGGCAGAGATGGCGGGGTCAAGGGGGCCCGAGTTGCCGATGCAGGTGGTGCAGCCGTAGCCCACAAGGTTGAAACCGACGGCGTCGAGGTCTTCTTGCAGGCCGGCAGCCTCCAGATATTCGGACACGACCTGAGAGCCGGGGGCGAGGGAGGTTTTCACCCAAGGTTTGGATTTCAGGCCCAAGGCGCGCGCTTTGCGGGCGACGAGGCCTGCGCCGATCATGACGTAGGGGTTGGAGGTGTTGGTGCAGGAGGTGATGGAGGCGATGACGACGCGGCCCGAGGACATGGTGAAGTCATGGCCCTTGACGGCCACGTCCACGCCCTGCGGACGTTTGAAGGAAGCGTCCATTTCGCGGGCGAAGGAGGCTTTGGCATCGGTGAGCGGCAGATAATCCTGCGGGCGCTTCGGGCCGGAAATGGCGGGAACGATGGTGCCCATGTCAAGGTGCAGGGTGCTGGTGTAGATCGGGTCATAGCCAGCATCGCGCCACATGCCGTTGGCCTTGGCATAGGCTTCGACCAGCGCAATCCGGGATTCCTCGCGGCCCGTGCCGCGCAGGTAGCGGATGGTCTCATCGTCGATCGGGAAGAAGCCGCAGGTGGCGCCGTATTCGGGGGCCATGTTGGCGATGGTGGCGCGGTCGGCCAAGGGCAGGTGGTCCAGCCCCGGGCCGTAGAATTCGACGAATTTGTTCACCACGCCGTGTTTGCGCAGCATCTGGACGACTTTCAGGACCAGATCGGTGGCCGTGGTGCCCTCCATCATCGCGCCGGTCAGTTTGAAGCCAACAACCTCGGGGATGAGCATCGAGACGGGTTGGCCGAGCATGGCAGCCTCAGCCTCGATCCCGCCGACGCCCCAGCCGAGGACGGCAAGGCCGTTGACCATGGTGGTGTGGCTGTCGGTGCCGACGAGGGTGTCGGGGTAGGCTACGGGTTGGCCGTGCTGGTCGGTGTCGGTCCAGACGGTTTGGGCGAGGTATTCAAGGTTGACCTGATGGCAGATGCCGGTGCCGGGCGGCACGACGCGGAAGTTGTTGAAGGCTTTCTGGCCCCATTTCAGGAAAACGTACCGCTCCATGTTCCGTTCGTATTCGCGGTCAACGTTGGCCTGGAAGGCGCGGGGGGTGCCGAATTCGTCGATCATCACGGAATGGTCGATGACAAGGTCAACCGGGGCGAGGGGGTTGATGGCTTGGGCGTTGCCGCCAAGGCCAAGGATGCCGTCGCGCATGGCGGCAAGGTCAACGACGGCGGGGACGCCGGTGAAGTCTTGCATCAGCACGCGGGCGGGGCGATAGGCGATTTCGCGGGGGTTGCGGCCGTTTGCGTGGCCCCAGTCGGAAAAGGCGCGGATGTCGTCGAGGGTCACGGTCTTGCCATCTTCGAACCGCAGCATGTTTTCAAGCACCACTTTCAGCGCGGCGGGCAGGCGGGTGAACTGGCCCAGGCCCGCAGCCTCGGCCGCGGGGATCGAGTAGAAATGGACTGTTTGGCCCCCAGCGGTCAGGCTGGTGCGGGTTTTGGCGCTGTCGTGTCCTACGGTGACGGTCATGTGCGACTTCCTTCACGGGAGAGAGGGGGCCAGAGCCAGAACGGCTGGCGGGGAATCAGGGGTGTTGGCGAGGATTGTATGCCATTGTATGCCGAATATCCAGAGGGCTGGGTGGGCGCAGTCTAGAGGAATGGTTGCCACTTTTCTGTGAAGGGGAGAGATACAAACCCTCGCTAAACGTTGATTGGCAGAACGGGGACGGTTCCGCTAGAACAGGCGCACACCACGGGGATGACGGGATATGAAGAACTTGCTGGCCTATGCGCTGTGTGGCGCAGGACTGTTGGGCGCGGCGCCGGTCATGGGGCAAAGCGCCACGGGTACGGTGGTGGAGCTGTATACCTCGCAGGGGTGTTCGTCTTGTCCGCCGGCGGATGCGTATTTGACCCAACTGGCCAGTGAACCCGGGATCATCGCCTTGGCGCTGCACGTGGATTATTGGGACTATATCGGCTGGAAGGACAAGTTCGGCGACGAGGATTATTCCGAGCGGCAGCGCGCCTATGCCCGTGTGGCGGGCAGCAAGACGATTTACACCCCGCAGATGGTGGTGGCGGGGATGGATCATGCGGTTGGCAGCGATCCTGACAAGGTGTCGGGCCTGATCCGGCGGCATCTGGCAGCGGACCCGATGGTGATTTTGCAGCTGATGCGCAGCGGGGGGTCGGTCAAGATCAGTGCAAGTGCCGTGGTCGAGATTGACGCGCCCTTGATGGTGCAATTGGTGCGGGTCAAGCCAACGGAAAGCGTGGCGATCGAGCGGGGCGAGAATGCGGGACACACGATCGAGTACACCAAGATCGTGATGTCCTGGCGGGTTGTCGGTCATTGGAATGGAC
>CAMDHB010000378.1 GCA_945897655.1 Pseudorhodobacter antarcticus | reverse complement strand
CCTTCAGGTTATGAGCCGTAATTCGCCAAAACTTGAAAAATGAACGATTTCAGACTCCTAACTGATAAGCCTTTGATAGCAGGACCTTTGTTGGACGGGATTGGGATGGTTTCGCCGGGTTCGGGCGGAACAAGACATGCACAGAACTGCATTCAAGTGTTGACCAGGCGTTGACAAGAGCTGCCGCTAGGATCCTCGAAAGATCATCAGTTCGGTCACAAAACACCCTCTTCGTCGTCCTAGCGCATCGCCGTAAAGGGCGGAAAGCGGACGTTCGGCGCATTGGCATGGCGGTTGCGGAAATCCGCTAAAGCTGTAGTTCGATCAAGGTCGGCACTGGCGTCACCTCCATCCTGATGATTGCGTGCTCGCGTCTCTGAAGGTGGCCCAGGCGCGGTTCTGTCGAACCTTGGACTGGCGGTCCTGCACGGGATGATCGGATGCAAACAATGGAATGGCGTCGATTTCGACCGCCAAGTCCTGCGTCAGGCACCTTTTGGCTTCGATCTCGGTGAGAGTCACCCCGGCGGAGATCTCCACCGGGGCGCAAAGGTCGGGCCTGCCGGGCAGGGCCTATTTGGTCAGATCGGTCCAGATCTTGGTGTAGAACTCCTGCGCCTCAGGCGGGCAGGTTTCCTGGAAATGGCCGGCGGCCTTCAGGTCCTCGGGGATGATCATCTCGGGTGCTTGGGCCAAATCGGGGTCCATGAAGGCATCTGAGCCGATGATCCCATTGCCATAGCGCGTGTAGTTCGAAATCAGCGCGGCATTTTCCGGCGCCATGATGAAGTTCAGGAACAGCTTGGCATTGTCGACATTCTTGGCATCGGCCAGGATGGCCACATTGTCCTGCCAGAGCGAATAGCCCTCTTTCGGATAGCCATAGGCAAAGCCCGCGTTCTCGGCCCGGATGCGGTTGGCGGCACCCGACCAGAAGACCGAGGCGTTGATGTCCTCGTTGATGAACTTCTCGAAGCTCGTGTAGTCGATCGAGGCCCAGGACGGCTTGGCCGCCATCAGCTTGTCATAGGCGGCTTTCAACACGGCCTTGTCGGTCGTGCAGGGCTCGCCGCCAACATAGCGGATCGTCATGTCGATCACGTCGTTCATCGACGGCACGACATTGATCTTGCCCTTCAACTCCTCGGGCGGGTCCAGGAAGATGGCCGAGGTGTTGATGTCGCCCGTGTAGACCTTGGTGTTGACCATGACACCCGTCGTGCCCCAGACCCACGGAACGGTGTAGTGGCGGCCGTTGTCCCAATAGATGTCGACCCATTTCGGATCGACGTTCTTGAAGTTCTCCATCTGGTTGGGCGCTGACTTCAACAGAAGGCCCTTTTCGATGTAGATCGGCACGACCGAGGCCGAGGGCATCACGATGTCAAAGCCGTGACCGCCGGCCTCGATCTTGGCCATGGCGGTTTCGTTGCTGTCATATTCGGTCAGCGTGACTTTGACGTCATAGGTCTTTTCGAACTTTTCGATCAGGTCGGGGGGCGTATAAAGGCCGAAGTTGTAGATGTTCAGCGTGCCCTCGGCGAGCGCGGGCGTGGCGGAAAGCAGCAGCGCTGCCAAGGCCAGACGGGATTTGGATTTCATCTTGATCTCCTCTGTGGGGTTCAGGTTCTTGTCTTGGTGGCCAACCACGACCCCGCCACGACCAGCACGCTGATCAGAAGCAAAAGCGAGGAGATGGCGTAGATTTCTGAGGTCAGGTTGCGGCGCAACTCGCCCATCAGATAGGTCGGCAGGGTCTCTTGCCCCGGCGATTTCAGGAACTCGCTCATCACCAGATCGTCGAGCGAGACGACGAAGGCCAGCATGAAGCCTGCCAGGATGCCGGGGGCCAGAAGCGGCAGAGTGATGCGGCGGAAGGCATAGGCGCGACTGGCGTAAAGGTCGGCTGCGGCGGTTTCAAGGGTCAGGTCCATGCCCTCCAGCCGTGCGCGGATCGGCATATAGGCGAAGGGGATGCAGAAGGTCGTATGCGCGGCGATCAGGTAACCCAGCCCAGTGTAGCCCGTGGCCTGCTTCACCTGCGCCAGGATGATCAGCAAAGCGATGGCCAGGACGATTTCCGGCACCATCAGCGGCTGGTTGAGGATGATGTGGATGGCGCCCTCGCCGCGAAAGCCCGTGCTGCGGGTGGTGGCCAGGGCGGCCATCGTGGCCAGCACGGTCGCCACCAGCCCGGCGACCGAGGCCAGGATCAGTGAAGTGCTGGCCGCGGCCATGAAGGCCTCGTTCTGCAGGGCCGCCAGGTACCAGCGCAGCGACAGGCCCTCCCAATGGCCGATCACCTTGCCTGCGTTGAAGGAATTGGCCACGAGGATGACCATGGGGATGTAGAGTATGACAAAGCAGGTGACGGCCAGCGTCACCGCGCCCGGCATGCTGCGGATGTCGAAGGGGCGCTTAGCCATTGGCGCGCCTCCCCGAGGTCAGGCGCGTGTACCAGACCAGCGCCACGAGCACCAAAAGCGTCAGGGTGATCGACAGCGCCGCCCCAAGGGGCCAGTTGCGGCCCTGGCCGAACTGCATCTCGATCAGGTTGCCCAGCATCATCGACTTGCCGCCGCCCATGATGCGCGGGGTCACATAGGCACCAAGCGAGGGCACGAAGACCAAGATCGACCCCGCGATGAGCCCCGGTCGCACCAACGGTAAGACAACGCGGCGCAGGCAATAGGCGCGGGAGGCGTAGAGGTCATAGCCCGCCTCGGCCAGCCGGAAGTCGAACTTCTCGACGGCGGCATAGACCGGCAGCACCATCAGCGGCAGAAAGACATAAGCCATTCCCAGAAGCACGGCGAAGTTGGTGAACATCATCTGCAAGGGCACTTCGATCAGGCCCATCCCGATCAGGATGCGGTTGAAGACACCATCGGCACGGATCATCTCCTGCACGGCGATGGTGCGCACCAGAAGGTTGGTCCAGAACGGGATCGTGATCAGGAATAGCCAGAAGGCGCGCTGCCTTGCGGGCCTTGTGGCGATGAACCAGGCCGTGGGCACCCCGAAGATCAGGGTCAGCACCGTCGTCGCCAGAGACAGCCCGACGGACCGCAGCAAGATCGACATATGGGCATCCGACAGCGACAGCGTGTCGTCGAACATGTCGCGTTCAAAGAGGACCGAGAACCAGCCCTCGCCCGAAAATATCCACTTCACATTGCCATAATCCCCCGGCGTCAGCAGCGAATAAAGGATAACGACGCCCAAAGGCAGGATGGAAAACAGCGTGATCACCGTCACGGCGGGCAGCGCCAGACCCCAGCGGCGAGAGGCGTCGCTCATCTAGTTCTCCATGATCCGCAAAGCGTCGATGGGCAGCGCGATGGACAGGCTCTCGCCGTCTTCTGGCAGGTGAGCGCCATGCAGCGCGTTTTGCACCCGCGCCACCAGGGTGGAGCCGTCCGGCAGGATCAGATGCAAATGGGTATCGGTGCCGAAGTAGACCCGGCGCGCGACGGTCGCCGTCAGGTTCAGGGCCTCGGCCACGGCGCCAAGCGCCACATGTTCTGGGCGGATCATCAGGGTGACCGGGCCCTGGGGCGCATTGGGCAAGGAAACGGTCTGGCCCAGAAGGGTGACCACGCCACCTT
>CAMDHB010000377.1 GCA_945897655.1 Pseudorhodobacter antarcticus | reverse complement strand
TCAGGCTCGGCCGAGTGCAGTACAAAAGCCCGATATGCCGGGTCATCCTCGGCCCCGTTCTGGATACCCTTCAACCACCGATCCCACCACCGCACCGCCTCGGCCAGAAACCCGACCTGCGGGCCCGGCACCGCCGTATGCGGGTACTGATGCACCCACGGCCCCACAATCCCCTTGGCCCCCGGCACATTGGCCACCACCTCGGCCACCGTGTTCATGTAATTGTCAGCCCAACCGCCCCAGATCAGCATCGGAATCTGCATCCGGTCCCACTCCTCGCAGATCGAGCCATGCCGCCAATACTCCGACCGCTCCTGCAAATCGGCCCAACGGGGCGCAAGCCACGGCTCGGCGTCCAACCGCTTCAACCATTCCTCCCGCCAATCACTCCGCAAAGCCGGGTCTGGCGGGCGGCTGGAATAAGACAGCATCACCGCCCCCCAACCGAAATTCTCGCCCAGCAGACAGCCGCCTTTGAAGTGGATATCCCCCTCAAACCGGTCCGCCGTCGCACAAACCGCCATCACGGCCTTCAGCGCAGGTGGTTGCAGGAACGCCGTCTGCAAACAGTTGAACCCGCCCCAGGATTTGCCCATCATCCCCACGGCACCCGAACACCACGGCTGCTCGGCCAGCCATTCGATCACCTCACAGGCATCGGCCAGCTCCTGAATGGTGTATTCATCGGTCATCAACCCGTCAGATTCGCCATTCCCCCGCATGTCCACCCGCACGCAGGCATAGCCGTGCCCGGCCACATAAGGATGCATCATCGCATCCCGCACCGCCGTCCCGTCGCGCTTGCGATAGGGGATGTATTCCAACACGGCAGGCACCGGGGCACCCAAGGCCCCCTCGGGCATCCAGACCCGTGCGGACAGGCGGCAGCCGTCCGACAGGACAATGCCCATATCCGGCGTCTCGACCACCTTGTGCGGGAATTCCGTGACAACGCGCATATCAGCCCCCCTGATTTGGCCGCATCTGGCCCCGCCCCGCGCCAAACCCTGCGAAGTTATCCGCCGCTTTGCCGCGCAAATGCGACATGGCTTGCCCCAAGCTTGACAGACCCACCCCGCCCCCGTCAATTATTCCCCACCAAAGGCAGGGCACCATGACCGACACATCCGACAGGATCGAGGTGCGCAATGTCACCTCCCCCCACCACATCACCCGCGTTGACCGCGCCAAATACATGGCCATGCACGCCGCCCTGATGGCCGTTCTGCCCGACACCGCCCCCGGAATGACCCCGGCCCAGGCGCAAACCGCCCTGCTGCCCCACCTGGACCCCATCCTTTTCCCCGGCGGGGCCAAGGCCGGCTGGTGGATGAAATGCGTGCAACTGGATCTGGAGTTTCAGGGCGTCATCGCCCGTGCCCCCAAACCCCCCGTCCGCCTGCACCGCGTGACCACGGGCTAGTGGTCGCCACCTGAAGCAAGTTACCCGATGCGGACGGGTGTCTGACCCTTATTCAGCACCCTTGAGAGAAACGGTCATACGTCCGCGTCGAGCCCTAAGCTACCGCGCAACAGGCTTGACACTTTGCGGCGCGGGCGTTGCAAGGCTACAAACGGTAATTTAGTTACCTTAGATCGGAGATCGCGGTGCAGGAGTTCCTGATAAAGTCTGCAAATCCAGCTTCATCGTTGTTGTTCTTCAACAAATCATCGGATTACTTCGCTATCACAGTGGAGACGCCAACCCTCAAAGCGACCAAGAGAGTTAGCATTTACGATTACGTTCCGAACAATGGATTTGTTGATTTCTTTCAAATTCTTGCGTCCCATAAGAAGCCCTGGGATGGAGAGGTGATTTGGGAGCCGCTCGACGGCGACATGACGCTATGCGCCACATGTGATCCACTTGGTCATGTCGAGCTCAAGATTGTGTTGAGAAACGGGTTCAACTCCAGCGACAGTTGGTCGTTGGAGTGTTCAATTTCCGTTGATTTCGGAATGCTGCCATTTCATGCGAAGGAAGCAAGGTGTTTTGCAGGGTAGCGAATGCCGCCCAACTACCAATGTCCGCTTCGTCCGCTAACCTGCCGCATAACCCGCCCTACAAACACCTGAAAATACGCCGGTGGCAGGCCGGGGACCACCTGTAAGGTGGCGAACACCCGCGAAAAACCCCACTCCCCGCCATCAAACCTTCGCAAACCGGGTTGTCCTTTGCCCCCGCTTCGTCGCATCTGGGGGCACCGTGCAAAAGACAGGGGCCGCCATGACCGACAAACCCAATATCCTGATCCTGATGGTCGACCAATTGACGGGCACCCTGTTCGACGACGGACCCGCCGCATTTCTGCATGCGCCCAATCTGCGCAAACTGGCGGCCCGGTCGGTCCGGTTTGGCAATGCCTATACCGCCTCGCCGCTATGCGCGCCCGCCCGGGCCGCCTTCATGTCGGGCGCATTGCCGCGCCGGACCCGGGTTTATGACAACGCGGCCGAGTTTGCATCAGACATCCCGACCTATGCCCACCACCTGCGCCGCGCCGGGTATTACACGGCGCTTTCCGGCAAGATGCACTTCGTCGGCCCCGACCAGTTGCACGGGTTCGAAGAACGCCTGACGACCGACATCTACCCCGCCGATTTCGGCTGGACCCCCGACTACCGCAAACCGGGTGAGCGGATCGACTGGTGGTACCACAACTTAGGCTCCGTCACCGGCGCAGGCGTGGCCGAGATCACCAACCAGTTGGAATATGACGACGACGTCTGCCACCAGGCCGTCCAGAAACTCTATGACCTTAGCCGTGGCCTTGACCCCCGCCCCTGGTGCCTGACCGCCAGCTTCACCCACCCCCACGACCCGTTCGTCGCCCGCCGCAAGTATTGGGACCTGTACAACGACGCCCCAGAACTGACCCCGCCCGAACCCCTGGCCTATGACGCCATGGACCCCCATTCCAAACGCCTGATGGACGCCTGCGACTGGCGCGGACTGGACGTGACCCCCGACCATATCCGCCGTGCCCGCCAAGGCTATTTCGCCAACATCTCCTATATCGACGACAAGGTGGGCGAGATTCTGGCGGTGCTGCAGGCAACCCGGCAAGAGGCGATCATCCTCTTCGTCTCGGACCACGGCGAAATGCTGGGCCGCAAGGGCCTGTGGTTCAAGATGAATTTCTTTGAAGGCGCGTCCCGCGTGCCCCTGATGATCTCCGCCCCCGGCCTGCAACCCCAACGCATCACCACCCCGGTGTCCACCATCGACGTCACCCCCACCCTGTGCGATCTGGCAGGCATTTCGATGGCCGAGGTGATGCCCTGGACCGATGGCGAAAGCCTCGTCCCTCTCGCCCACGGCGAAGACCGGCTGACCCCCGTTGCAATGGAATACGCCGCCGAAGGCTCGATCACGCCCATGGTCGCCCTGCGGCAGGGGGCATGGAAATACATCCACTGCCCCGCCGACCCTGACCAACTTTACGACCTCGCCGCCGACCCGGACGAGGACCGCAACCTCGCCGCCGACCCCCGCGCCGCCGAAGTGCTGGCCCATTTCCTGCTGATCGCCGAAAAGCGCTGGGACCTCGCCGTCTATGACGCCGAGGTGCGCCAGTCCCAGGCCCGCCGCTGGGTGGTGTATGAGGCG
>CAMDHB010000376.1 GCA_945897655.1 Pseudorhodobacter antarcticus | reverse complement strand
CAGCAGCGCCCATCTGGGCCGACATGCCATCCAGTGCCGCACGGCTGATCAGGTCGCAATACAGCGAGATCGCACGTGCCGCGTCGTCGTTGCCGGGGATGACATAGTCAACGCCCTTGGGGCTGCAGTTGGTGTCGACAATGCCGATGACCGGAATGCCCAGCTTCTGTGCTTCCAGAATCGCCAGCGATTCCTTGCCCACGTCAATCACGAACAGCAGATCCGGCGTGCCGCCCATTTCACGGATCCCGCCAAGCGAGGCTTGCAGTTTGCCCTGCTCACGTTCAATGATCAGACGCTCTTTCTTGGTCAGACCCTCCGCGCCATGCGCCATGATCTCGTCGATCTGCTTCAGACGCTGGATCGACTGGGAAATGGTCTTCCAGTTGGTCAGCGTGCCGCCCAGCCAGCGGTGGTTCATGTAATACTGCGCGCACTTTTCAGCCGCGTCCGATACGGCCTTCTGCGCCTGCCGCTTGGTGCCCACGAACAGGATGCGGCCGCCCTTGGCCACGGTGTCGCGGACCAGCTTCAGCGCGGTGTCCAGCATCGGAACCGTCTGGGTCAGGTCAAGAATGTGAATGCCGTTGCGGTCGCCATAGATGTACTCGCCCATCTTGGGGTTCCAGCGCGCGGTCTGGTGACCGTAGTGAACGCCAGCTTCAAGCAGCTGACGCATGGTGAACTCGGGAAGAGCCATGCCTTATCCTTTTCCGGTTTGATCCTCAGCAGAGCCGTCTTCAGGGTTTCCCCCAACCGGCGGACCAAACGGGATTTCTCCCCGCATGGCCCAAGCCCTACCTGTGAAAGTAGGCGGCGTATAAAGCCGCCCCTTTCGAATTGCAATAGCCCCCGTTGGCTGTGCCTTCCTGCACGCTTAACCCGCCAGAAACACCTCCAACTCGGCCAACTGCTCGGGCCAGGCCCCCGTGCTGCCCGAGGCGATTGCCTCATCCAGCGCCTCTTTGCTGGGGTAAAGGTCTGACAGCGTCATCACAGTCACCCCGCCCGCCTCGACAAAGGTCACCGTCGTCACCGCCCCCGCCTCGCCGCCCTCCTCATTGGTCCAGACAATGCGGGCATCCTGAACCACCTCCAGATACGTGCCGAAAAACGCCATCGGCTGTTCAAACTGCGGATGGCCAAAGACGAACCGATAGCTGCCCCCGGTGCGCGCATCCATCTCGCATTCCACAAAGGTCATGCCAAAGCTTTTGGGCAACCACCAGCGCATCATCAACTCAGGCTTGGTCCAGGCCTGAAACACCAGCCGCGCCGGGGCATCAAAGCGCCGCGTCACCACCATCTCGCGGTCTGATACCCGCTCAACCGTCGTCTCATATTTCGTCCCGGCGTTTTCCATCGCCATTCTCCATCCGTTTCAAATCCGCAATCACAGCATCCAGCGCGGCAAAGCGCGCGACCCACATCCGGTGATAGGCATCCATCCACGCCATCTCATCCTCCAGCCGGCTGGGCCCCAAGGTACAGGTCCTGACCCGGCCCTGTTTGACCGTCCGCACCAACCCCGCCTGTTCCAGCACACCCACATGCTTCTTCATCCCCGTCAGGGTCATGTCGAACCGCTGGGCCAGATCGCTGATGCTGGCATCCTGCCGCATCAACGCCTCAACCACCCCGCGCCGGGTCGCATCCGACAGGGCGGCAAAGGTGGCGTCACAGCGGGTATGCGGATACTGAACCATTTGGTTCAGTAATTTCACAGACCCATACCTGACGCAAGACAAATTCCCTCATTCGGCCATGCCCAACCCCAAGAGCGTGTCGCGCACCCGCCCCCGCAACCCCTCATCCGCGAAATGCAGGGTCTTCAGATAGGGGGCAATCGTCGCCTCTGGCCGCAGGTTGCGCAGATGCAGCGCCCAGCGCGCCGCCCCTGCCCCATCACCCGCCAGCTGACAAGTCAGCGCCGCCGTTGTCAGCACCAGAAAATGCGTCTGGTTGACCCCGATCGACCGCAGCGCCCAATCCTGAGCCTGCTCCATCCGGCCCTCCACCATGAAACTCAGCGATTTGGCCGTCAGCATGATACCCAGCAAAGGGTCCATCGGGCTTAACCCCATCGCCCGGTCCAACCTGTCGCGCGCCTCACCCGTGCGTCCGGCCAGCACGTCTATGATGCCGCGGGAATAATGCCCCTTGGCAAAGCTGGGGCTCAGGTCGGCCGCCCGGTGATACCAGACCCGCCCCTCATCAGGCCCATCGCTCAGCAAACTGGCCCGCCCCATCACCATATTGGCAAAGGGGTCATAGGGGTCCAACTCCACCGCCCTTTCGGCCAACCTGCGCGTCTCGTGGATGATGCTGGTGTGATCCTTGCTATAGGCTTGGGCCACCTCCTGCTGCTTGGCAAAGGACCAGGCGGCAAAAGCGGTGGCAAAGCCGGGGTCCAGCCGCGTCGCCCGTTCGAACAGCGCCCCTGCAATCGCGTTGTCATGCGCGTTGAACCGGTGCAGATGGCTCATTCCCAGATGATAGGCCCCCCAGGCGTCCAGCGCCTCGGTCGGTTTGCCCCGCGCCGCCGCCACTTCCGCGTGCGAGATTTGCAGGTCCAAGGCGCCAATCACCGCTGCCACAATCTCGGCCCGTGCGGCGTGGATGTCATCCAGACGCGGGCTGAACCGGTCGGCCCAGACCACACCGCCACCCGCCGTCTCGATCAGCGTGACCGCAACAGTCAGCCGCCCGCCGGACACTTCGACCCGCCCGGTCAGCGCATAGCCGGCCCCCAGAACCGACCGCAATCCTGTCAGATCAACGCTGTCTTGCCGAAACCGAAAGGTGGTTTCCCGCGCAATCACCCGCAACCAGCGCAGGCGCGACAGGGCCTGAATGATGTCATCGGCCAGCCCATCCCCCACCTGAACCGCATCGCCGGGGGCCTGCCAAAGCGGCAGGATGGCAATCGTCGGCCTTTGGGCAACGGCCACAGGCACATGATCGGCCACCGTCCCATGACGGCGCTGCACCGCGGCCACGAACCGGTGCCCCACCCCGTGCAGCGTGCGGATATGGCTTTGCCGCACCCCATCATCCCCCACTGCCCGCCGCGCTAGCTTCAATGCCGTCGCAACCGCCGCATCGGAGATGAACCGCCCGCCCCAGACGACCTCGATCATCTCTTCGCGCGACACGACACGGTCATGATGTTCGACCAGCAGGCGCAGCACGGCGAATGCCTTGGGCTCCAGCGCAATCACACCCTCAGACCCCACCAGTTCGGCGCGGTCGGTTGACAGGGTAAAGGGATCAAACTCGAAAATCATCTAAAGTGCCCAAAGGCTGTTTGATCAAGGCTAGCCCCTGCACGCCCCCAATTCAAACGCCATGACGTGCCGCAACCCAAAACACATCAAATCGCCACAAACCCCACATGCCGACCCCAAGCATGCCGCAGCGCCCCGCGCCATCCTGACCACATCAACTGCAACAGAAGCGTGCCATCATGATCCACCTCGCCCAGACCCTGATCACACCCCGCCCTCGCCTGTTGGTGCGCCTGCAAAACCACCTGCACCGTCTGACCGCCGCCTATGCCCGTCAGGCCCGGTTTTCCGGTCTGGATGCCTCGGTACCCCGCGACACCGGCCTGCCGCCCGAGACG
>CAMDHB010000375.1 GCA_945897655.1 Pseudorhodobacter antarcticus | reverse complement strand
CGCGGCGGCCTCTTTCGGCGGATCGAACCAGCTGTCGATCATCACGACCTTGACCACGGCAGCCGGGTTCTGCTGTTGCGCCGACAGCGCAATGGCGTTCACGCCCAGCACCACTTCGGGGATCTTGAACGACCCCAGATAGCCGATCGTCCCGGTCTTGGACATGATGCCCGCAATGGTGCCCAGAACGGCGCGGCCCTCGTGGAACTTGGCGTTATAGGTCGCCACGTTGTCAGACCGCTTGTAACCCGTGCAATGCTCGAACTTCACGGCGGGGAATTCAGCCGCCACTTCCATCGTCTGGTCCATATAGCCAAACGAGCAGGTAAAGATCAGCTGGCAGCCCTGCTGCGCCAGATCGCGCATCACCGGGATGGAACTTGCATCCTCGGCCACGTTTTCCACATAGATCGTCTCGATCTTGTCGCCCAAGGCCGCTTCTACCGCCTCACGGCCCTTGTTATGCGCCCAGGTCCAGCCAAAGTCGCCGATGGGGCCCAGGAAGACAAAGCCGATCTTGACCTTGTCTTGCGCGAATGCGGGTGCGCCCATCAAGGATGCGCCGGCAACCGCGCCTGCCCCCTTGATCAGCGTCCGTCTGGATAGTGTCGTCATGGATCTCTCCTGTTGGTTTCTTGTCAGGTGGAAGGAAGGAACGGTTTACCCAGACACGCCGGGGCATTGCTGCCCGCCGTGCCACGGGCCGAAATGATTGTCAGGGCCGCCACCGTCATGACATAGGGCATAGCCGCCCAGAATTGTGACGGCAAGAACGAGAAGCCCGCCGCCTTGGCATAAAGCTCCAGCGCCATCAGAATGCCAAAGAAATAGGCACCCAGCAACAGCCGCCCCATGCGCCAGCCCGCGAACACGACCAGCGCCAGCGCAATCCAACCGCGCCCGGCGGTCATTTCTTCGGCCCACATCGGCGTGATGACCATGCTGAAATAGGCCCCGCCAATCCCCGCCATCGCCCCGCCAAAGGCAATCGCCGCATAACGGACCTTGCGGACGGAATAGCCGATGCTGTGGGCCGACAGGTCATTCTCACCAACCGCCCGCAAGATCAGCCCAGCCCGTGTCGATTTCAGGAACCACGCTGTCAAGGGCACCATGATCAGTGCGAAATACACGATGGGCGAATAGCCAAAGAACAATTGCCAGATCGGGTCCTTGGCCAGCGATGCCGGGAATAACGACCCGAACGGCATCACGATCCGCCCCGTAAACCCCACACCGAGCAGCGATGACAGCCCCGTGCCAAAGATGGTCAGCGCAAGCCCCGTCGCCACCTGATTGCTGTTCAGTTGCAGGACGAACACCGCAAACAGCATTGACGCCGCCGCCCCGCCCGCCGCCGCCCCCAGAATGCCGACCCAAGGGTTGAACGTCATCACCGTCACCGCAAAGCCGGAAATGGCGCCCATCAGCATCATCCCCTCGACGCCCAGGTTCAGCACACCCGATTTTTCCACCACCAACTCACCAATGCCCGCCAGCAGGATGGGCGTGGTCAGCCCGACGATGGTGATGATCGCCAGAATGATGAACTCGGCGCTCATGCCAGGGCCCCTTTCACCAGTTTGATGCGGTAGCGCACCAGAATATCACTCGCCAAGATGAAGAACAGCATCATCGCCTGGAAAATCCCCGCCGTCGAATTCGGGATCTTGACCGAGGTTTGCGCCATCTGCCCGCCCACATAGGTCACCGCCAGCACGATCCCGGCAATCAAACACCCAATCGGGTTCAACCGCCCCAGAAAGCACACGATGATCGCGGTGAACCCGTAGCCTGACGGGAACCCCAGATCCATCTTGTGCAAGACCCCGGTAAACTCCAGCGATCCCGCCAGCCCGGCCATGCCGCCCGAAATGATCATCGCCAGCCAGATCGTCTGCTTGCCGTCAAACCCGCCATGCCGCGCCGCATTGGGCGCCGACCCCACGACCCGCACCTGAAAGCCAAAGACCGAGCGTGACATCAGATACCAGAACACAAAAGGCAGGATCACAGCCACCAGCACCCCCAGATGCACCGTGCTGGTCCCCAAGACCGGCAGGGTCTGACTGTCCGCCAATGGCGCCGTCACCGGAAAATTCCGCCCCTCCGGGTCTTTCCACGGGCCGCCGACCAGATAGCTCAACACATGCCCTGCGACATAGGTCAGCATCAGGCTGGACAAGATCTCGTTCACGCTGAACCTTGTGCGCAACCCCGCCGGCACGGCCGCCCATGCCGCCCCGCCGATCACGCCGCTTGCCACCATCAGCGCCACCACCAAGGGCCCGCCGACCGCGCCAAAGGCCAGGCCCACCCCGGTCGCGCACAGCGCCCCGATGATGTACTGACCCTCGGCCCCGATGTTCCACACCTGCGCCCGGTTCGCCACCGACAACCCCAGCGCGATAATGATCAGCGGCGCCGCCTTGACCGCCACATCCTGCCATTTGTAACTGGTCAGCAGCGGGGTCAGGAAAATATCCGTCACCGCCTTCAACCCATCGATGCCCAACAGGTCAAACACGACAATCCCGATTAGCATGGTGACCAGAACCGACACGACCGGCGTTACCACCAGCATCGTCATGCTGGGCGCGCGCCGCTTTTCCAGCTTAATGCGCATGGGCGTTCTCCCCGACTGGCTCAGAACCGTGAATCCCGCCCATCAACAACCCGATCTCCTCGATCCGTGCATCTGCCACCGCCATCGCAGGTGACAACCGCCCTTCGTTGATCACGGCCAAGGTGTCGCACAAACTCAGCAATTCGTCCAAATCCTGCGAAATCACCACAATCGCCGACCCTTGCGCCGCCAGATCGACCAGCGCCTGATGGATCGCCGCCGCCGCCCCCGCATCCACCCCCCATGTCGGCTGGCTGACCACCAGCACGTCAGGCTTTTGCAAAATCTCGCGCCCCATGATGAATTTCTGCAAATTTCCGCCCGACAGGCTTTCGGCAAAGGCCCCGGGGCCAGTTGCCTTGACGGCAAACACCTCGATCACCTCACCCGCATAGGTCCGCGCGGCATTGGCGTTGATCATCCCACCCCGCACCATGCCAAGCCTGTCCCGGCCCGTCAGAATCGCATTATCGGCCAAGGTGAAATCCGGCACCGCCGCGTGCCCGTTCCGCTCCTCGGGAACCGAGGCCATCCCCACCAACCGCCGCGCCTTGGCCGACAGGCGGCCAATCTCGGCCCCGCTGACCTTGATCGCCGCATGGTCCTGCACCGGCACCTCGCCCGACAGGGCCAGCATCAGCGCATTCTGCCCGTTGCCCGCCACCCCAGCGATGCCAAAAATCTCACCCGCCCGCACAGTGAACCCGATGTCGCGCAGCGCCGTGCCAAACGGCCCGTCCTTGGGCACACTCAACCCCCGCGCCACCAACTTTTCGGCCCCAAAACTCCGCCCCGTGCCGCGCTGAATTTCCTTCAGGTTGCTGCCGATCATCTTTTCCGCCATCGACCGGCTGGTCTCGATCGAGGGGTCGCAGGTGTCCACCAACTTTCCGCCGCGCAAAATGGTCGCCGTATCGCACAACGCCTTGATTTCATGCAACTTGTGGCTGATGTATAAAATCGAACAGCCCTCTGCCGCCAACTGCCGCAGCACCACGA
>CAMDHB010000374.1 GCA_945897655.1 Pseudorhodobacter antarcticus | reverse complement strand
GTCAGCTGCAACCGCTTGTCGCTGGGGTCCAGCCCAATCTCGGCCAGCCGCTGTTCATTCATCGCCTTCGATGACCCGAACCCCCAGATCTGGCTGGACATGGCCGACAAGGTATCCTCAGTCAGCCCCATCGCCCGCCCCACCTCCCTCACCGCCCGCTTGCCGCGATAGTGGATCACCGTAGCACACAGGCCCGCCCGGTGGCGGCCATAGCGTTCGTAAATGTGCTGAATGACCTCCTCGCGCCGCTCATGCTCAAAGTCCACATCAATATCCGGCGGCTCGTTCCGCGCCTCGGACACAAAGCGTTCAAAGACCATCGTGCCAATCTCGGGCGAAACCGAGGTCACCCCCAGGGCATAGCACACAATCGAATTCGCCGCAGACCCGCGCCCCTGACACAGGATGCCCCGTTCGCGGGCAAAGGCCACAATGTCATGCACGGTCAGGAAATAGGGCTCGTATTTCAGCTTGCCGATCAGGTCCAACTCATGCGCCATCTGGGCCCGCGCCTTATCCGGCACCCCCGCCGGATAGCGCCACTTCAACCCCGCCTCGGCCAGACGCAGCAAACGCCCCGAGGCGGTTTCGCCCCCCGTCACCTCGGACGGGTATTCATAGCGCAACTCGTCCAGCGAAAACCGCAAAGTCGCGGCCAGATCGCCCGCCCGCTGCACCGCCCCTTCAAACCCCTTGTACAGCCGCAGCATATCCCCCTCAGACCGCAGCCGCTGTTCGGCATTGGGCACGGCACCCAGACCCAGATCCTCGATCCGCACGCCCTGCCTTATGGCGGTGACCACATCCGCCAACTTGCGCCGCGCCCCGTGGTGCATGATCGGCTGGGCCGAGGCGACAGTGGTCATGCCCAGCCGTTTCGCCAAACGCTCCTCCCTCGCAAAGCGGGCCAGGTCCTGCCCGTCATAGCGCGGGGCCAGCAGCAGATGGCACTGGCCGGGAAACTGCCGCACCAGCCGTTCGGCCTGACCCACCCAGCCGCTGTCGGCCGATTTGTGGCGATCCTGCAAGGGGTGCAGCAGAAACGCCAGCCCCGCGCCCCATTCCAGCAGGTCCGGCAGCCCCAGATCGCAGGTCCCCTTCTCCGCCCGCCTGCGGCCCAACGTCAGCAGGCGGCACAGGTTGCCCCACCCCGCCCGGTGCTGCGGCAGCGCCGTCACCGTGAACCCATCCCGCATCACCAGCCGCGCCGCCGGGATCAGCCGCAGCTTTGGCCCCCCATCCCGCGCCATCTCGCGCGCCTTGGTGTGGGCGCGCACGATGCCCGCCACCGAATTGACATCCGCCACCGCCAGCCCGTCCATCCCCAACTCGGCCGCGCGCAGCATGTATTCCTCGGGGTGGGACGCCCCGGTCAGGAAAGTAAAGTTGCTGAGCGCGCCAAGTTCGGTGAAGGCCATGGGATACCGTGAACAAAGAATGAACATACTAGGCCAATCTGCCGGGTTCCGCCAGTGAGTCGGCACAAGGTGTCGCGCCCCCCGCCGATTGGACGCCCTTGCCGCGCCGCGCCGCATGGTTGAAGATACCGCCAAAGCGGAGGATCAGATGGCACGACAGGTCGCAAACCCAGGGCAACGCATTTCGGCTGATGCCGCAGCTGCATTCGTTCAGTCAGGCATGTGGATCGATTATGGTGCGGGCCTCAGCCAGCCAGATGCCTTTGACGCGGCCCTTGCCCGCCGTCGCCAAGACCTGCACAAGGTCAAGATCCGGTCCTGCCTGTCAACCCGCCCCCGCGCGGTGATGACATCTGACCCCGAAGGCGCGCGGTTTTTCTGGTTTTCCACCCATTTCAGCGGCCATGACCGCAAGCTGCACGATGCGGGGATCGGGCACTACCTGCCGGTAAATCTGGGCGAAATCCCCGATTATTACCGCCGCTTCATCGACCCGGTCGATATTGTGATCGTCAAATGCGCCCCGATGGATGCTGATGGCTATTTCAACTTTGGCCCCGCCAATCTGTGGCATGGCGCCATCATCGAACGCGCCAAGATGGTGATTGTCGAGGAATGCGCGGCCACCCCCCATGTGATGGGGCCGGGCACCGGGGTGCACATCAGCGATGTCGATTTCATCATCCCGGGCGACGGGGCCGCGATGCCCGAACTGCCCAAGGGCCCGGCCGGTGATGTAGACCGCGCCGTGGCCCGTCTGATCGCGGCGGAACTGGAAGATGGCGATTGCCTGCAGATCGGGATTGGCGGCATGCCCAATGCCGTCTGTTCGCTGCTGGGCCATTCCACGATCAGCGGGTTGGGTGTGCATACCGAAATGCTGACAGATGGGATCATCGACCTGTACCGCATGGGCAAGATCTCGGGCCAGTCCAAGCAGATCAACCGGGGCAAGATTGTCTGCAGTTTTGCGCTGGGGTCGCAGTATCTGTACGACGCCGTGCACAACAACCCGGATATCGAGTTTCACCCGGTCGATTACACCAACCTGCCCCATATCATCATGCAGAACGACCGGGTCAAGGCGATCAACAACACCACCCAGATCGACCTGCAGGGGCAGGCCGCGTCGGAATCGGATGGGCACCGCCACATCTCGGGCACAGGCGGGCAATTGCAGTTCGTGCGGGGGGCCTATGCGTCGCGGGGTGGCAAAAGCTTCATGTGTCTGGCGTCCACCTATGACAAGCGGGGCGAGCCGCGCAGCCGGATCGTCACCGCCCTGACGCGGGGCAATATCGTGACGACGCCCCGGACGGACATGATGTATGTGGTGACGGAATATGGACTGGTGAACCTGAAGGGCCGCACGGTGGCGGAGCGGGCCAAGCTGTTGATCAGCATCGCCCATCCGAAGTTTCAAGAAGCGCTGGAACGCGAGGCTTATGAAAACCGCCTGATCCCGCGCGGGTTTTTCTGAGGGGTGGGGAAGATGGGCAAACCTGCCCTTCCCGGGGGAAGGACAGAACTGCCCATCCTACAATGGGCAAGGCGTCCACATGTGGACATTTCAGAAATGTGATTTATATCAATATTTTATGCTTTTCTGTTAACCAGATTTCAACCTTCTAGGGCGACATTCGGGGTTCACATTCGCTCGCGTGAGCTTGGCGTGGTTCAGACTTTCACGGACACCAACACATCGGAAAGCCTGTTCAAGCCTTTCAAGAGGCAACACTGTCTGCTTCCCTTCCAATCTGAACCGCTTTGACCGGCGGGCCTGACATGATGTCGCTTGGCCTTCATTTGTGCGCTGGGATGGGAGCGACGGTTCAAGGGTGACCGAGCAAGGCCCACGTCTTTGTTTGCCGTGCGACCGTCAAAGAAAACCTTCGTTTTGTCTGAACGAAAACAGGAGTTTGGTCCACTGCAACGCCGACAAACAGAACGACGGACGTGTTGCGATCATCGACCTGAGTTGCCACAATGCGTTTCACCGAACTTTTGTTCGATCCACCGTCCAAGCTATCTGCCTTTGGAGAAACGTCGGTACCACGCTTGATAGGGCCGCTCAATCCATAGTGTAGCTGCGTAGCTGTTCCATCCCGGATGATCACATAGACCCTCGGCGCTCTGCTATTTTCATGGCAAGATCGGTTCTGAGGGACATTCGAGGCGGGGTGCGGGCATGCTGATCCATCTTCACAAGCA
>CAMDHB010000373.1 GCA_945897655.1 Pseudorhodobacter antarcticus | reverse complement strand
GTGGCGCGGTTGCATGGCACGGCTGATCCGGCCCGGATCGCGGATGACCTTATCGGCGTGCTCCGTCGCATTCCGGCCTATGCTGCCCTGGTCTGGACCGTGTCGCGACAAAGTCGCGGGCGGGCCGCGGCGGACCCTGCCGCCCTGACCGAGGCCCTGGGTGCGATCCTGGAAAACGCTGCGCGTTTTGCCATCCATGAGGTCAGCGTCATCATCAGCGACGACCCGGACGGTCGCTTGCGCATCACCGTGCGCGACGACGGTGGCGGCATGCAAAACGATGCCGGCGACGGCCCAGACCTCGACAGTGGCGGCGGCGGAATCGGCCTGACGATCGCAGCCGATGTTGCGCGCGCAGCCGGCGGCTACCTGCAATTGTCCCGCGGGGAGCCGGGCTTCGAGGCGGCCCTGGTCCTGGACATTCGTGCCCCTTGAAGTCCGCCGACGCAGCAAACGGGTCATTTGAATGTGCAATGTACAACAACCGGTTCTTCAATACATAACTTAATGCATCTTTATCAGTGGGTTGAATGCTTTTCTCGTTCACTTGCCCAGCCTGGAACGGGCCGAATTGTCAGGACCCTGTCAGCCTGCATTTCGGACTATGGACCGACTGCCCAAGGTGGGCCGCGTCCAAAGGGAGAGAAAAGAATGCACGCAAAACTGGCCGGGGTCCTGACCCTGATTGTGGCTCTGCACACCGCGCCGATCATGGCAGAAGGCAACCTCGCCTCCAAGCCGGTCGACCTGCCCGAGTTGATGCTGACGGGCGATCTGAAGATGAGCCAGACCGAATACCAGCTTGAAACTGGCAAGTATTACCGGATTTCCATCTCTTCGGATGGTCAGGAAGAATTCGCCTGGTTTGCACCGGAACTGTTCCGCAACGTCTGGGTCAATCAGGTCGTGGTCAACGAATTGGAAGTGAAGGCTGCCGACATCTACAGCCTCGAATTCGATGCGGCCGGGACCTTCGTGTTGACCTTCGTGCCGGTGCGGCCGGGAAAATATGACTTCTACGTCGACGGCTATGCGGACAAGGGCATGTTGGGCGCGTTCATCGTCAATTGAAGGGGGTCGTCATGCGGTTTTTCTTAACGGTTCTGATCGGGCTTGGTCTGGCATGGCCAGCTTTTGCCAAGGGCACCGGTCTTATCTTCGTCAGTCTGGAACGGGGCAACGAGGTCGTGGTGCTGAACCCCGACCTGTCGGTCAAGACCCGGATCGAAACCTCGCGACGGCCACGCGACATGCAGTTCAACGCGGCCCGCACCCTGCTTTTCGTGGCCTGCGGCGATGACGACGTCATCGACGTGATCGACGTGGCGACGCTCGAGGTTGTGGATTCGATCCCCACCGGCCCCAGCCCCGAGATCTTTGTCTTTTCACCCGACGAGACCCAGATTTTCGTGTCGAACGAAGAAGATTCGACCATGGAAGTGATCGACGTCGCGACAAAGACCGTGACCGATCGGGTGGCGACCGGGGCCGAGCCCGAGGGCGTCATCAATTCGGTCGACGGCAAGTATGTCTTCGTGACCTCGGAAGTGGCCGACATGGTGCATGTGATCGACCGGGCAAAGGCGGCCGTGGTCAAGAACCTGATCGTTGGCACAAGACCGCGGCGCTTCGTGGTGACGCCCGACGGCGCCGAATTGTGGGTGTCCGATGAGCTGAGTTCCGAAGTGCATGTGATCGACATCGCCACCCTCACCATCAAGGACAATTTGACCTTCGTGCCGCCAGGCTTTCGCCCCGAGGATGTGACGCCGGTGGGCATGGCCATCACCCAGGACGGTGCCAAACTGCTGATCACGCTTGGCCGGGCGAACCATGTGGCGATCATCGACGCCAAGTCGCGCGAGGTGCTTCAATATGTGCTGGTGGGCAGCCGGGCCTGGGATGTCGATCTGACCAGCGACGAAAAGACGGCTTATGTGGCGAATGGCCTGTCCGACGACATCACCGTGATCGACATGGCCACGATGACACCCGTGCTGTCGCTGCCCGTCGGGCGGACACCGCATTCCATTCGGGTGGATGACTGATGGAACAGGTGCTGATCCCGCAATGGTCCTCGAAGGTCCTGGCCAACCTGGCCCAGACCCTCTCCCTGGTTTGCCCCTCGGGGCGAGCCTCCCTTCTCCTTGCCAGCTTGCTTGTGGCCCTTGTCCCGATCACCAGTCAGGCCGAAGACCTGCGGATCGGTCACCTGACGCTTGCCGACGATCCGCGATACATCCGGGATTGGGGCTATGCCAGATTGATCGTCCCGCCGCAGATCCAGACCGAGCAGGCGCTGGCGATGGCCATCGAAGATCTGAGCTTCATCACTGAGGCGTCCGGTTTTGCCGTGGTCGCGGATCACCGGGAGGTGCCCGAATCCGACCTGATCGCCACCGCCCAGGCCATGGTGGCCGATGGTGCCGGCTCCATCATCCTTGACCTTCCGGCCAAGGACGTCGAGGCCGTGGCCATGGCGCTGGGGTCCAGCGACGTGACGCTGGTGAATGCGACCGCCCCCGAAACGGACCTGCGCCTTGCCTGCCATCCGAACCTCATTCACTCCGGCCCGTCCCTGCGCATGGAAATGGACGCCTTTGCCCAATATCTGCGCGCCATGAACTGGACGACGGTCCTGGTCCTTGTCGGCGAATACCCCGACGACGCGGGCCTTGCGGCGACATTCGTGACCAGTGCCGAACGGCTCCGGCTGGACATCATCGAAACGCGCCCCTTCACCCTGTCCGCCAGCCCAGATCAGCGCGAGGGGAACAATGTCAGGCTTCTGACTTCGGGCGTTGACTACGACGTGGTCTTTGTGGCGGATTCCCGAGGTGAATTCGGTCGATTCATCCCCTATGGCACACAACTGCCTAGACCGGTGATCGGCTCCGTGGGCCTGACCTCCGAAGCCTGGCATTGGGCGATGGAGCGTGACGGTGCAACCCAGGTCACCTCGCGCTTTGACGCCGCCAGCGACGGACGCAAGATGACCAGCCAGGACTGGTCCGTCTGGATCGCCGCCAAATCGCTGATCACGACCGCTGCCAAGATGCCAGATGCGACAGTTGCGGATCGGCGCGATTTCATGAAGTCAGACCGCTTGAAACTCGACGGTTCCAAAGGTGTGACGCTGAATTACCGCAGTTGGGACGGCCAATTGCGCATGCCGATGCTCCTTTCGACCGATGACGCGGTCATAGCGATTGCGCCGATTGAAGGTTTCCTGCACGCCTTGAACACGCTGGATACGTTGGGCACAGATCAGCCCGAGTTCGCGTGCCAGCAGTAATCGACATTCAAGGGCCCTACGAATTGGGGATGGGGCAGACAGGAGTCGGCCCCATCGAAGCGAGATGCCGCAGTCCCAAAAGACTCAAACTCATAGACCGGCAATGGATTATTTTCAGCATTCCAAACTACCGCAGCCCAAGAAAGCCTCGATTTCAGCTGCGTTGTTCCCGCGTGAGGATGTCTTCGGCCGTTTTGGTCTAGAGCATGTCGCGCTTGCACCGATTCAGGATTCCCATGTTTGCAAGCTTGTGATTGCCTGATCCCGCCAGATGCAGGGGGTTGGGAATGGTCAAAGCACATCCTATTGAGATCCGCAGTCGGGTCGTTGCTTTTGTCGAAGAGGGC
>CAMDHB010000372.1 GCA_945897655.1 Pseudorhodobacter antarcticus | reverse complement strand
CAGATCCATCCGTCCGCCCTTTCCAACTTTCAGAGAATGCCGTGCATCCGTCGCGGCATGGCCACCATGTTGACCTGTCCGCGCGCCGATTCCAACCCTACCCTGGGGCAGAATGTCAAAGGAAACGGCTTTCCATGCCACCCGCCCCGCAACCCGGTCATGCCTGCCAGATCTTTCGCGCGGCAGACCTTTTTGTCGCCTATGGCTCGAATCAGGGCGATGATATGGGCGGACCGGATGACGTTGATCTGGGCGACATCTACCACTTGGACCACAGGGCGACACCTCTGCGCCTTGTCGTCAGCCAGCCCATCGGCCAGAACCAAAGGGTGGCACCCGGCTCTGCCGTGGGCTTCCCCGGCCAAAAGATACAGCTTGAGGTGCGTTTGACCCTGATGGCACCCGACGGGGACAAGGTCGAACTGGTGGTCATGCGGCTGGATGACGGCCAACGCCTTGTCCTGCCCTTGTCACCCCTTGGTGCCCAGATGGATTACACACTGTTGGCGGTGGAACCCGCGCCCACCAACCTGATGCTGGCTGACCTTTTGTGCCTGTCCTTCGCCCGTGGCACGATGATCACCCTGGCAGATGGCGCGCAATGCCCGGTAGAGACCCTGCGCCCCGGAGACCCCGTCCTGACCCGCGACCATGGCCGTCAACCCATTCGCTGGATCGGCCACGCCCGCCTGCGCGCCGTCGGTGCCTTTGCCCCGGTGGTCATTCCTGCCGGAACCCTTGGCAATGATGGCGATCTCATCCTGTCGCAGCATCACCGCGTGTTCCTGTATCAGCGCCAGAAACTGTCGGGGTTCTTTACGTCCGAACTTCTCGTTCAGGCCCGCCACTTTGTGGATGATGGATCGGTTTATCTGCGCACCGGCGGTTTCGTTGATTACTTCAGCCTCGTCTTTGACCGGCATGAAATCATCTATGCCGAGGGGATTCCCTCGGAAAGCCTGATGGTGACCGATGCCACCGTGAACCGGCTGCCTCCCGAAATCGCTGCCGATGTCAGAACCCGGTTTCCCGGCCTGTCACATATTCCGCACTTCGGAACAGAGGCGGGCCGCCAGTTTCTGGATGCCATCGGCCCCGACTGGCGGTTCAGGGGCCGTGGTTCGCAGTAAGAGCGCGCCATGACCCTTGACGGGTGCGGGGGCCGCATGGTCCTGTCACCCTAGTCGGAATGCGGGGTAACACATGCGTTGGACAACACAGATTTGCGCGACGGTCGGTTTGGCCTGTCTGCTTGGCTGCACCGTTCCAACGCAGGGCATCGTAACCACGCCGCCCGCGACCCCAGCCACTGGAATAGCACGCGATGGTTCGATCAAGTTGCGGCTGGCGGCGGTCTACGATGACGGGTCAGACCGTGTGGCCCTGCTTGGGTCGATGAAGGCCTATCGGTCTGGCGTTTCCAGCTTTACCCTGTCCTCGCCCGCCGGGTTTACTTGCACGGGGCAAACCGATGAAACCTGGACCGGGCAGCAGACCTGCTCTGACGGATCAACCTTCACCTTCACGATCCCCCCTGATCAGCGCGCCAAGTTGAGCGGTGCCTATATCGTGCAGGCGCCCGGTGCACGAATTGCGGTCGGATGGGGACGCAAGGCCGATCAGGCCACCTTGGGTGCGCTCTTGAACAGATAGGGCCAAAGGCCAAAAGCAGCCCTGGGACAAGTCTTAATATCAGGTAAAAACTGATATTTAACCAACTGAATTTACTGTATTTTCCATTTTGTCCACATGTGGACACGTCCCACAGCCCCGCCTTTACCCCCGCCCCGTTTGCGGCTACACGGCCCCCCATGCTTGACAACACCCCCAAACTCCCGCCCGAAATCGCCCGCCGCCGGACCTTTGCGATCATCTCGCACCCCGACGCCGGCAAGACCACGCTGACCGAAAAGTTCCTGCTGTTCGGCGGCGCCATTCAGATGGCCGGTCAAGTGCGTGCCAAAGGCGAGGCGCGGCGGACCCGGTCCGACTTCATGAAGCTGGAACAGGAACGGGGCATCTCCGTCTCCGCCTCTGCCATGTCCTACGATTACCGCGAGTGGCGGTTCAATCTGGTCGACACCCCCGGCCACTCTGATTTCTCCGAAGATACCTACCGCACCCTCACCGCCGTTGATGCCGCCATTATGGTGATCGACGGGGCCAAGGGGGTGGAAAGCCAGACCCAGAAACTCTTCGAAGTCTGCCGCATGCGCGACCTTCCCATCCTGACCTTCTGCAACAAGATGGACCGCGAAAGCCGCGACGTGTTCGAGATCATTGACGAGATTCAGGAAAACCTTGCCATCGACGTAACCCCGGCAAGCTGGCCCATCGGGGTTGGTCGCGATTTCGTGGGCGCCTATGATCTGCTTCACAACCGCCTTGAAATCATGGATCGGGCCGATCGCAACAAGGTGGCCGAGTCGATCAAGATCGACGGCCTCGATGACCCCAACCTCGCCCTCCACGTGCCCGCAGAGTTGCTGGCCAAGCTGAAGGAAGAGTTGGAGATGGCCCGCGAACTCCTGCCTGCCTTCGACCGCGCCGCGTTCCTGAATGGCTCGATGACACCGATCTGGTTCGGCTCGGCGATCAATTCGTTCGGGGTCAAGGAACTGATGGACGGCATGGGCGAGTATGGCCCCGAACCCCAACCGCAAACGGCCGATACTCGGCAAGTGGGGGCCGAGGAACCGACCGTGGCCGGTTTCGTCTTCAAGGTCCAAGCGAACATGGACCCCAAACACCGCGACCGGGTTGCCTTTGTCCGCCTCGCCTCGGGGCACTTTGTGCGGGGCATGAAGCTTCTTCACGTTCGCACCAAGAAACCGATGGCGATTGCCAACCCCGTGATGTTCCTCGCCGCCGATCGCGAGCTGGCCGAGGAGGCCTGGGCCGGCGACATCATCGGCATTCCAAACCACGGCCAGCTTCGCATTGGCGACGCCCTGACCGAAGGCGAGGCGCTGCGTTTTACCGGCATCCCGTCGTTTGCGCCGGAACTGCTTCAGACCGTGCGTGCGATGGACCCGATGAAGGCCAAGCATCTGGAAAAGGCGCTGATGCAGTTTGCTGAAGAGGGCGCCGCAAAAGTCTTCAAGCCAATGATCGGGTCCGGCTATATTGTGGGTGTTGTCGGCCAGTTGCAGTTCGAGGTTCTGGCCAGCCGCATCGAGGAGGAATACTCCCTTCCTGTCCGCTTCGAGCCCTCAAACTTCACCTCGGCCCGGTGGGTGTCGGGTGCCAAGGCCGAGGTGGAAAAGCTGGCCAACGTCAACAAGGGCCACATGGCGACGGACAGCGACGGAGACATGGTTTTCCTGACCCGGCTCAAGTGGGACATCGACCGGGTTGAGCGCGATTATCCGGCAGTCAAGCTGACGGCGACCAAGGAAATGATGGTCTGATGGTCAACCGACCGTCAAATCCATCGTGACTTCGGCCTTCAACAGCTTGGAAATCGGGCAACCGGCCTTGGCCTTGTCGGCCAGATCGCGGATGACAGCTTCGGTCGCGGCGGCCTTGACCGTGACGTTCAGATGCGCAGCCACCACAGTTGGGCTACCTTCGGTCGTCGGGTCCAGCTTGATGGTCGATGTCGCGCTGATCTTGTCTGGAACAATGTTTGCGCCGCCCATCAAAGCTGACAGGAAC
>CAMDHB010000371.1 GCA_945897655.1 Pseudorhodobacter antarcticus | reverse complement strand
CTGACCGCCACCACAAACACCAGTTCCGGCGTCACGCCCGACATCAACAACACCGCCGCCGCCGCCACCATCAACCCAACTGACATCAGCGTCGCCATGATGTTTGACGTGCGCTTTTCATTCAGCATCAACACAACCCGCCCCAACACCTGCGCCGGGCCAAAGCAACTGGCCGCCAGCGTCGCCATCGCCAAACTTGCCCCCCGGTCCTGAAACAGGTCCAGCACATAGGTCAGCAAGATCCCGTGGTTCAGCGACAACAGCCCGAACATCCCCGCAATCGCCCAAAACTCGACCCGCCGCATCGCCACCTTCAGCGCCCCGGGCTCCGGCGGTGGCCGCACCGTCCCCACCCGCTCCGCCCGCCGCAACGCCCGCACGCCCAGAAAATTCACCGGCACTGCGCCCAGCAGAATGACCCCGGCAAAGCCCAGCATCGCCCCCTGCCCGCCAAACGCCTGCCCAAACACATGCCCCATCGGAAAGGTCAGCGTCCCCGCGAACCCCGCGACCAGCGTCACCCGCGTGATCGCCGCCCGCGCGCCATCCCCCAACCGCCGGATCAGAAAGGCAAAACAGCTTTCATACAGCATCCCGGCCTGCGTGATCCCGATCAGAAACCACACGCCCAGCCATTGCAGCGGCGTCGCCACAAAGGCCAACGCCGCCACCGCGCCCGCCGCGATGACCGGCATCCAGACCAGCATGTCGCCGCCCCAACCCCGGTCCACCAACCGCCCGGTGAATGGTGTCAGCACTGCCATGACCAGAAAGGCCAGCGTCGGCCCCGCCGCCAACTGGCCCTTGCTCCACCCCGTCGCCGCCTCCAACGCGGGCAACAGGGCGGGGAAACTGTAGTAAACCCCGGTATAGGCCAGCGTCTGGCCTATCGCCAGCAACCAGACCGCCGCCCCCGGCCCGACCCCCCTCACAAGCCGTAAAGCGCAGAAAACTTCGCTTCCAGATAGTCCAGCAGCGGCCCTTCACTCGGCTCAAACCCGCAAGCATGGGCAATCGTCTCAGCCGGAGTCCTCAACCCCCCATGCCGTTGCAAATTCTCGCGCAGCCAGCCAACCGCCGCCGACGTATCGCCCGCCGCCAACTGCCCCTCCAACCCCGGCACCGCCGCAATCAGCGCCTGAAACAGACAGCCCGCATAGACATCGCCCAAGGTATAGGTCGGGAAATAGCCAAACAGCCCGACCGACCAATGGACATCTTGCAACATTCCATGCGCCGGACGGTCCACTTTCACCCCGAAATCCGCATGAAACCGATCATTCCACGCCGCTTCCAGATCGCCCACGCCCAGATCGCCGCGCACCAGCGCCCGCTCCAGATCAAACCGCATCATGATGTGCAGGTTGTAATGCACCTCATCCGCCTCGGTCCTGATATACCCCGGCTGCACCCGGTTGATCGCCCGGTAAAACGCGTCAGCCGACCCAACCCCCAGATCGCCAAACCGTGCCGACATCAGCCCGTACAGATGGCCCGTAAACCCACGGCCCCGGCCAATCTGGTTCTCATAAATCCGGCTCTGGCTCTCATGCACCCCCATCGACACGCCCGCCCCCAGCGGCGTCATCAGGTAAGCCTGATCAATGTTCAGCTCACAAGACGAATGCCCGACCTCGTGGATGGTCGAGTAGATGCAGTTGAACGGATCACTCTCCACCACCCGCGTGGTGATCCGGCTGTCATTCCCACCCCCGGATGAGAACGGATGCACCGCCAGATCAATCCGCCCCCGGGTAAAGTCATATCCGTAAATCCCCGCCACATCCCGCGACAGCGCCAGCTGCGCCTCTTTGGCAAAATGGCCGGTGACGGCAGCAGGCGGCGCCTTTTCCAACACCGCCCCGCGCAGCGCCACCAACCTTGGCCGCATCCGGTCAAACATCGCGCCCATCGTGTCGGCGGTCGCCCCCGGCTCATAATCATCCATCAGCGCGTCATACAGATCGCCGCCTTGGGCCAGACACTCCGCCTCCTGCCGCCGCAGCGCCACAACCTGCGCCAAAGTCGGCAGAAAATCCGCCACCTTCTCCTCCGCCCGCGCCCGCGCCCAAATGCCTTGCGCGGTCGAGGTCACCCGCGCCAACTCCTGCGCCAGATCCGACGGCACCTTGGTCATCCGCGCGTAAGACCGCCCAATCAACTCCACCGCCCGCTTGCCCGCCGCATCCTCCGGGTCCGCCGCCGCCAGCCACTCGGCAATCCGGGGGTCGGTGCGCCGCGCGTGCAACACCCCCTCCATCGCCGCCATCTCCTCGCCCCGCTGCTCGGCGGCACCTTCGGGCATCATGGTTTCCTGATCCCAACCCAAACGCCCCGCCACCCCGGCCAAGGCCTCGGTCTGGCGCTGAAAGGCCATCAACTCCGCAAACGCGCGATTGTTCGTCATGCCGTCCCCTCCCTGATCGACCCTTGCACCGGATAAGCCGCCAAATGCCGGGCCCGGATCACCAGCACCCACAAGATCACCGCGCCCACCTGATGGGTGATCGCCACATGCAGCGTCGCCGCCGTCAATGCGGTGTAAATCCCCAATGCCATCTGCAGCACCAGCATCACCATCACCGCATTCGCCGCCCCGCGCATCGCGACGTAAGCCGACTTCCGCCCGCGCAGCCACACCACCACGCCAAAGCCAAACAGAGCATAACCCACCATCCGGTGAATGAACTGCACCAGCCCGGCATTTTCAAAAAACGCCGTCCAGACCGCCTTCACGCCGCCATTCGCATCGGGCACATAAAACGCATCCGCCGGAAAGAACGCCCCGTTCATGTCCGGCCAGGTCGGAAACGCCCGCCCTGCATCAATCCCCGCCACCAGCGCGCCCAGAATGATCTGCAAGAACAGCAAATGCATCAGCCCCGTCGTCATGCCCTTCAGCTTCGGCTCGGCACTCCGCCGCGCCTGCAACAGGTCAACCTCACGCCGCCCCAACAGAAAGATATACCAGGCGCAAAGCCCCAGAATGGCAAAAGCCAACCCCAGATGCGTCGCCAACCGGTAGGACGCCACCGACACCATCTCGCCCTTCAGCCCCGACGACACCATCCACCAGCCAATCGCCCCCTGCAATCCGCCCAGAAACCCCAGGAAAAACAGCCGTGGCGCCCAACCGTTCGGCACCTTCCGCGTCAGCACGAAAAAGAAGAACCCCACCGCCCAGACCAGACCAATCGCCCGCCCCAGATTGCGATGCCCCCATTCCCACCAGAAAATCACCTTGAACTCCGACAGTTCCATGCCGTGATTCATCAGCAAATACTGCGGGCTGGCGCGATACTTATCGAACTCCACCGCCCAATCGGCCGCATTCATCGGCGGCAGGGCCCCCATGATCGGCCGCCATTCGGTGATCGACAGGCCCGAATCGGTCAACCGCGTCAACCCGCCCACCATGACCATCAGGACGACCATCAGGAATATGATCACCAGCCAGACCCTTATCGCGCCCCGCGACCCCAGACCCGCCCCGTCAATCATGCCTCCCACAGGCTGCACCTGTCCCGCCGTCGCCCCGACCTCTTCAAATATGCTGCGCTTGCCCGCCATCTGCCGCCCCTTACTTCTACGCCCGAACCCTAGTGCCCCGCCCCACCCGCTTCAAGGCCAGCCCGCCCCCATTCATCGGTTCATAAATATCCCGGGGTC
>CAMDHB010000370.1 GCA_945897655.1 Pseudorhodobacter antarcticus | reverse complement strand
GGCGCGATCGTCGGAACGTCACTTACAGTATTGCAGAAGCCCGCACCCGGCGCCTCGTTCAGGTTCTGCATGCCGAGTTCTGCAGCTGAGGATGTCGGTCACTCCCCCTCGAATCGGTACAAAGACAGGCTGCGTTCGCGTTCGTTGACCGCCAGCCTGCGGTTTATGGGCGGGTGGGCGCGAGAGGCGCAGTTGGCGCGTTCGCACAGATAGCAGTTCAAGCCCACCTCGACCGGACGCAGGCGCGCAAGGTCAATCCCGTCGGCGTAGACCAGCCGGGGGGCATAGGCCACGTCACAGCCCAGTCCGATGGCAAAGCGGGGGGCGGGGGCGGTGTGGCTGCCCCCTGCCCGCGTGACGGTACGGGCAAAGGAAAAGTAGCTGGCTCCTTCCGGCATACGGATGATCTGGGTTTGCACCTGATCCGGCCCTTCGAAGGCGGCATGGATGTTCCATAGGGGGCATGTGCCGCCAAAACGCGAAATGGCAAACCGGCCCGCGCTGAAGCGTTTGGAGATGTTCCCGGCCCGGTCCACCCGAACAAAGAAGAACGGAATGCCCCGGGCATCCTGGCGTTGAAGGGTCGACATGCGGTGGGCGGTCTGTTCATAGCTGGTGCCAAAGCGGTGGCTGATCGATTCCACATCGTAACGCAGGCTTTCGCAGGCTGCCAGAAACCGGCGATAGGGCATCAAAAGGGCCGCCGCGAAGTAGTTGGCCACCGTTACCCGCGCTAGAACAAGAGCTGAGGGATCTGTCAGGCCTGAGGTTTCCAGCGTTTTCGTGATTGGGACGTCCTGCTCCAACCGGGCCAGCAGAACGCCGATCTGAAACCGCCGGCTCGCCTCGCCCAGCAGCTCGGACAGCATCAGTTCGCGGCGGTGCGGGTCAAAGCGGCGCAACTGTTCGCCCATGACATTGGACGGCAGCACCCGGACACGGATGCCATGTTCGGCCAGACGGCCCGTCAATTCGATATGCGGCACGGCGCGTTGCAGACCCAACTCCTCGGCCATCGATTCGGCGGCATGGTCGACCGCGTCCAGATAGTTGCGGTTGTCATAAAGCCAGTTCCTCACCGCCTCGACCGGGCGGGAGGCGTCGGCCAGGGCTTCGACCTTGTCGCGGTCGGTCAGGGGGTTGGCGTCCGACATATGGTGCAGCGCCTGAACCGAATAGCGTTCGTGCAGGCGCACCAGGGCCGCCGCAATGCGGGGGGAGGCTTGCAGCACCGCCTCAATCTCTGCCCTCGGCAGGGGGCCCGCCTCCAACGCGGGGTCCTTCAGGGCTGCTTCGAAATCCGAGGTGAGTTGCGCATTGGAACTGGGTGCCAGTTCGGAGATGTTCAGGTCATACACCTCGGCCAGCCGCAGCAGCAGTTTGGCGGACGCGGGGCGCTGGTCGGATTCGATCAGCGTGATGTAGCTGGCCGAAACCCCCAGTTCCGCCGCCATCTGCCCCTGAGTCAGGCCCAAGGACTGGCGCAGGACTTTCAGCCTTTGCCCGATGACAAGTTTCATGCCGCGTCTTGACATTGTTACAAACCTTACAAAATCCCCGAAACTGGCCGACCTAACTGACAGTCACACCCAATCGCACAAGACTCATGATGCACATGCAGCGTGACATTACTAGAGTGACATTACCGAAAGACAATGACTCGAAAAGGAATGCGTCATGCCACTTGATCGTCCTGCCCCGATTTTGCCCGCAACCGTGTTGCGCGCCGTACCCGGCGTGGCCCAGGTCCTGACGCCCGAGGCTTTGGCCTTTCTGGTCGAGATGCAGGGCCGTTTCGGGCTGCGGTTGCATGCGCTGATGGTGGCGCGGGGGCGCAGGCAAAGCCAGTATGACGCGGGCCGGATGCCCGACTACCGGGCCGAGACGATCGACATCCGGCGCGGCATCTGGCAGGCGGGTGAGATCCCCGCGGCGTTGATGGACCGGCGGGTTGAAATCTCAGGTCCGGTTGACCGCAAGGGGATGATCGCCAGCTTCAATTCGGGCGCCAATGTCTATGTCGCCGACTTCGAGGATTCGACCGCGCCCAGCTTTGGCAACATCGTGGCCGGTCTGAACAACCTGATCGACCACCGGGACGGCGTGCTGGAGGTTGAAACGCCTGACGGCATGCAGCGAGTGGGGCCGGACAGCGCCATCTTGATGGTGCGGCCACGCGGGTTGCACCTGCAAGAGGCGAATGTGCTGATCGGTGGCCAGCCAGTTTCGGCGGCGCTGTTCGACTTTGGCATCAACATCTTCCACTGCGGGCGGGCCTTGGCGGCCATGGGACAGGGGCCGTTCTACTATCTGCCCAAGCCGGAGTCGCTGGAAGAAGCCCGGTTCTGGAACGAGGTCTTCCTGTTCGCCCAAGACCGGATGGGTCTGGCACCCGGCACGATCAAGGCGACCGTTCTGATCGAAACCCTGACCGCCGCGTTCGAGATGGACGAGATCGTCTGGGAATTGCGCGACCATATCTGCGGGCTGAACTGCGGGCGCTGGGATTATGTCTTCAGCTATATCAAGACATTGCGGAACCATTCGGGCTTTGTCCTGCCCGACCGGGCGGCGCTGACGATGGACGGCGGGTTCCTTGCGGCCTACGGTGCGCGGGTTGTGAAGGTCGGGCACCGCCGGGGCATCCATGCCATCGGCGGCATGGCGGCGCACGTGCCCAGTTCGGATGACGCAGCGGCGAATGCGGCGGCCTTGTCTCTGGCAGAAGCCGAGCAGCGGCACGAGGTGCGGATGGGCAATGACGGCACCTGGGTGGCAACCCCCGATCTGGTGGCAGCAGCCCGTGCCGTCTTTGACGACGAAATGGCAGGTCCGAACCAGATCCGCCTGCCGCGTCAGTATTACCGAATTGACCCCGAAATGCTGCTGCGCCCGCACAAGGGGCAGATCACCGAAGCCGGGTTAAAGGACAATATCGCCGTCGCGATCACCTATCTGGCGCATTGGCTGTCAGGGAGGGGTGCGGTTCCGATCAACAATCTGATGGAAGACGCCTCGACCGTCGAGATTTGTCGCGCGCAGGTCTGGCAATGGCTGCACCACCGGGCCGAGGTGACCTTGGACAATGGCGAAAAGCGCGTGCTGGACGCCGACTGGATGGGCACGCTGCTGCAGGCCGAGATTGTGCGCATTCTAGATCAGTTGGGGCCGAACGCCTTTCACCGGGGCCACTATGCCTCCGCCGGGAGGATCTTCAGCGAGGCGGTGACCGCACCGCAACTGCCAGACTTCATCACCGTTCAGGCCTATCCCCTGCTGAATGCGCTGGAGTGAGTAATGACCAACACCGTTAAAAGGACTTCTGACATGACAAACCGCCAAACCTATGCCGCCGTGCAAGCCGAAGTGGCCGCGCGCTATCCTTCGGGACAGACCACATCGGGCATCACGGTCGATGACATCGTGCAGTTGCGGCTGCAAAACACCTATGACACCCATCTGGACATTGCTCGGTCTATGGCGCGGGTGATGCGGGCGGACATGGCGGCCTATGATGCGGATCATTCCAAATTCACGCAAAGCCTGGGTTGCTGGTCAGGCTTTCACGCCCAGCAGATGATCAAGTCGGTCAAGCGTCAGCGCGGCACGACCAAGGGCGCCTATGTATATCTGTCGGGCTGGATGGTCGCGGGGCTCAGGAACCGGTGGGGCC
>CAMDHB010000369.1 GCA_945897655.1 Pseudorhodobacter antarcticus | reverse complement strand
CGCGCTGCTTCTGGACGGACAGTTGCGCCAGTTCGCGCCCGCCGACATCTTCTACAAACGCCCCGCCGATGCCGCTGTCGCCCGCTTCTTTGGCGGCCGCAATTTCGTGCCGGGAACCTCGGTCGAAGGTATGTTCCAGTCGGCCCTTGGCCCGTTGCACCTGCCCGAAGGCGCCCGCCCCGGCACCGGAACCCTGACCTTCCGCCCCGAAGCCGTGCGCATGGGCCAATCGGGCGAAAACTGCCTGACCGCCCGTGTGCTTGAACGCACGTTCCTCGGCACCCAAACCCGCCTGCGCCTGACCGCAGCAGGCGTGCCTTTCGAGGCCGTTCTAAGCCCCGACGTCGCCGAAGGTTTGGCCATCGGGGCCGAAGTTCCAGTCACCTTGCCCCGAAATACCCTGTGGGTGATGGCGTGACTTCAGACGTTAACAGAATATGAACACAAACGTTCAAGCCATTGGTTTAAAAATAAAATAAAGACGTCCCGCGCGTGAAACGCCCCACCATTCACAAATCAAGGGCGGGGCCAACCTGACCCCGCCCCCTAAATCTCAGGCCGCGGCCCGCATCTCCAGAACCCGCGCCATCGTGACCCCCATCGAGGATGGATCCGGCGCCACCGTGATCCCAGCCGCCGCCAGAATCTCGACCTTTTCCTGAGCGCTCTCTCCAAAGGCCGAGATGATGGCCCCCGCATGCCCCATCTTCCGCCCTTTCGGGGCCGACAGTCCCGCGATATAGGCGACTACCGGCTTTTTCATGTGATCGCGCGCATAGGCCGCCGCCTCCGCTTCCTGCGGGCCACCAATCTCACCGATCATCATCACGGCATCGGTGTCCTCGTCGGCCTCGAACAGTTCCAGAATGTCGCGGAAGGATGACCCGTTGATCGGATCGCCGCCTATGCCTACACTGGTCGACACCCCGATCCCCAGCACCTTCATCTGGGCCGCCGCCTCATATCCCAGCGTACCCGACCGACCCACGACCCCGATCCGCCCCGGCATGTAGATGTGCGGCGGCATGATCCCCATGAAGCCCACACCCGGTGTGATCACCCCGGCACAGTTCGGCCCGATCAGCCGCATCTTCCGCTCCACGGGATAGCGCTTCAAGAACCGCTTCAGCCGCATCATGTCCTGGCTTGGAATGCCGTCGGTGACACACACCGCCGTCTGGATGCCCGCATCCGCCGCCTCCATGATCGCATCGGCTGCAAACGGCGGCGGCACGAACACCAGCGATGCCGTTGCCCCAGTCGCCTCGACCGCCTCACGGACCGTGTTGAACAGGGGCAGGCCAAGATGAACCTCGCCCCCCTTGCCCGGCGTGACCCCGCCCACCACACAGGTGCCGTGCTTGATCATGTCCGCCGCATGAAAGCCGCCAATCCGCCCCGACATGCCCTGCACGATGATGCGGGTTTCCTTGGTTATCAAAATCGCCATGCTCTGTCCCTCCTCAAGCCGCCGCGCGGGGCCGTGCGGCCACCGCCGCCGCCGCCGCCTCGGCCAACGTGTCCGCCGCGATCAACGGCAGGCCCGAGCCTGCAATGATCGCCTTGCCTTCCTCAACATTCGTGCCCGCCAGGCGCACCACCACCGGCAACGTCAAGCCAACCTCCTTGTAGGCCTGCACCACCCCTTGCGCGACCCAGTCGCAGCGGTTGATCCCGGCAAAGATGTTGACCAGAATGACCGACACATTGCGGTCCGTCAGAACGGTTCGAAACGCTCGCACCACCCGCTCAGGGCTCGCCCCGCCGCCGATGTCCAGAAAGTTTGCAGGCTCGCCCCCTGCCAGCTTGATCATGTCCATCGTGGCCATGGCCAACCCGGCGCCGTTGATGATGCAACCGATGTCACCATCCAGGCCGACATAAGACAGCCCGTGATCCCCTGCCATGCTCTCACGCGGGTCCTCTTGGCTGCGGTCGCGCAGTTCGGCAATCTGCGGCTGACGAAACAGGGCGTTGGTGTCGAACGACATCTTGGCATCCAGTGCCACCAGATCGCCCGTCCCGGTAATCACCAGCGGATTGATCTCGACCATCACCGCGTCCAGATCACGATAAGCGCGGTAGCAGGCGCGCAGGATCGTGACCATCTGAGCCACCTGCCCACCCTTCAACCCCAGCTGGAACGCCAGTTCCCGCGCCTGAAACTCGGTCAGGCCCACCGCCGGGTCCACCGTCATACGGCGCAGGCTGTCGGGGTCATCCTCGGCCAGATCCTCAATCTCCATCCCACCATGAGCCGAGGCGACGATCATGATGCGTTCGGATTTGCGGTCCAGAACCAGGCCCAGATACATCTCCTTGGCGATGTCCGATGCCCCCTCGACCCAGACACGGTAGACGCCTTTGCCATTGGCGTCGGTCTGCTTGGTCACCAACTGGCGGCCAAACAGGGTGCCTGCGAACTGATGCACCTCATCGGCCGAGCGGCAGAACTTGACCCCGCCCGCCGCACCGCGCCCGCCCGAATGGACCTGCGCCTTGACAACCCAGGCCGATCCGCCCAACTCGCGGGCGCGATACCCTGCCTGCTCGGGGCTGTAGGCCAGCCCGCCCCGTGGCACTGGCACACCAAACCGCGCCAGAATTTCCTTGGCCTGATATTCGTGAATGTCCATGTGTCAGCCCCTTGCCGCGATGGCATCGGCCACCACCAGAACGTTGTTCGCCATCTTCTCGGACGCCGCGTCGATCATGCGGCCATCCAGTTGCGCCGCTCCCTTGCCCTGCGCCTCAGCGGCCCGCAGCGCCTCGATGATGCGCCGCGCCTTGGTCACTTCGGCCTCTGGTGGCGAGAACACTTCATTCGCCAAAGCAACCTGCGACGGATGGATCGCCCATTTCCCCTCACACCCCAGCGCCGCCGCCCGGCGTGCGCCGTCCTTGTAGCCTTCGGGATCGCTGAAATCGCCAAACGGCCCGTCGATCGGACGCAGGCCGTAAGCGCGGCAGGCCGTCACCATCCGTGCAATCGCCGCATGCCACTGGTCGCCCGGATACATCGGGTTAAGGCCACCGATATTCGTCGTCCGTGCCCGCATGCTGGCGCTGAAGTCGGCAACACCGAAGTGCAACGCCTCCAACCGCCCGCCAAACTGCGCAATCGCTTCGACATTCGCCATGCCCAGCGCGGTTTCAATCAGCGCCTCCAGGCCCACCCTGGTTGTGAACCCCTTGGCCTGCTCGATCTGGTTGACCATCGCCTCGACCATGTAGAGGTCCCCGGTCACCCCCACCTTGGGCACCAAGAGCGTATGGACGCGGTTCCCCGCTTGCTCCATCACATCCACCACATCGCGGTACATGTAATGGGTATCCAGACCGTTGATCCGCACCGAAACCGTCTTGCCTTTGGCAACCCAATCGATGTCGTTCAACGCCTGGATCGCGTTCTTGCGCGCCTGCACCTTTTCGGAAGGCGCAATCGCGTCCTCCAGGTCCAAAAACACATAATCCGCAGGCCCCTCGGCCGCCTTGTCAATCATCGACGGGTTCGACGCCGGTACGGCCAGTTCGGACCGCTGCAGCCGCGCCTTGCGGAGCGGGTAAAGTGTATGGCTCATCGCCTTGATCCTTATGGAAATTGTTACTCGGCGGCCAAGGCAACCGTGGCCACATCCGCCGCGTAAACCGCCTGCGCCGCTGCCACACCCGACCC
>CAMDHB010000368.1 GCA_945897655.1 Pseudorhodobacter antarcticus | reverse complement strand
ATCTGGATGTGGGCACTAACCGGCGCACGGGCGGGGTGCGGATCGCCCAAGGGCTGGCCCGCCCGTCGATTGGCATTGCGGCGGGTGCGTCCAAGGTGGCGGCGATTGCTGCAGCGCTGCAATCGCGCATTATCAACGGTTTGGTCACGGACGAGACCACGGCAAGCGCTATTTTGCAGAAGTGAGCGTTTGCCCATGCAGCGAAAGAAAGCTCTTGACGGGAGACGGGGTTCTATGAGCATTTACCCAGTAAGCGATGTTTTGCTCATTCGCTTTCCAGGGAGGTTACACATGAAACTGACAGTTCGCGCGCTTCTCAGCGCGTCGGCTATGCTTGCCCTGACGGGCATTGCACAGGCCGAAACCACCATCACCGTTGCCACCGTCAACAACGGCGACATGATCCGCATGCAGGGTCTGATGGATGACTTCTATGCCAAGAACCCCGACATCAAGGTCGAATGGGTCACGCTGGAAGAAAACGTTCTGCGCCAGAACGTCACCGCTGACATCGCCACTGGCGGCGGTCAGTATGACGTGGTCACCATCGGCACCTATGAAGCGCCGATCTGGGCCAAGCAGGGCTGGCTGGAAGGTCTGAACGACCTGCCGGCAGACTATGACATCGACGACCTGCTTCCCGCGATCCGTGGCGGTCTGACGGTTGACGGCGTTCTGTACGCTTCGCCCTTCTATGGCGAATCGTCCTTTGTGAACTACCGCAAGGACCTGGCTGAAAAGGCCGGTATCACCATCCCGGACGCACCGACCTGGGACCAGATCAAGGCCGCTGCCGCCGCGATGACCGACCAGGCCAATGGCATCTATGGCATCTGCCTGCGTGGCAAGGCCGGCTGGGGCGAGAACATGGCGTTCCTGACCTCGATGGCGAACAGCTATGGCGCGCGCTGGTTCGATGAAAACTGGGTTCCCCAGTTTGACAGCCCGGAATGGAAAGCCGTGTTGACCGACTATGTCGAGATGCTGACCAAGTACGGCCCGCCCGGTGCATCGAACAACGGCTATAACGAGAACCTGACGCTGTCCTTGCAGGGCAAGTGCGCCATGCGCATGGACGCCACGGTTTCGGCAGGTGGTCTGACCGACCCGGCGCAGTCCGAGTTTGCAGATCAAGTCGGCTTTGCCTTGGCGCCTGATATGGGTCTGGGCAAGCGGGCGAACTGGCTTTGGGCCTGGTCGCTGGCCATCCCGGCGTCGTCGGATGCCAAGGAAGCCTCGAAAGCCTTCATCAACTGGGCAACCAACAAGGACTATATCGCTTTGGTCGCTTCGAAAGAAGGCTGGCGCAATGCACCTCCGGGCACCCGCACCTCGCTCTATGCGAATGCCGAATACGCAGCCCTGCCCTTCGCCAAGCTGACGATCGACTCGATCAATGCGGCTGACCCGGTCAACCCGACCGTCAAGCCGGTTCCCTATGTCGGTGTTCAGTTCGCCGCGATCCCCGAGTTTGCCGGTCTGGCCACCTCGGTTGGCGAAATCTTCTCGGCGGCCTTGGCCGGTCAGAAGACGGTTGATGAGGCTTTGGCCGAAGCACAGGCGCTGTCGGTCGAAGAAATGACCGCCGCTGGTTACATCAAGTAAGGCGGTTGCCTAGGCCGAACCGGCCGGGCACCCCCGTTCCCCCGCATTTCCCAAGATGCGGGGGATCCTTTATGCTCCCCCACAGTCCTTGATCCAAAGCGGAGACCGACATGGCCACGCAATCCTCACGCACAGCCGCACGCCTGATGGTTGCCCCCTCGGTCACCGTGTTGTTCATCTGGATGATCGTGCCGCTGGCGATGACGCTGTGGTTCTCATTCCGGGTCTACCGCCTGTTGTCGCCGGAACGCACGGGCTGGGTTGGGTTCCGCAACTTTGCCTGGTTTTTCAATTCCCCCGATTTCTGGCTGACGATTGTGAACACCTTGGCGCTGGTCGGCGGTGTGCTGGCCATCACCATCATCCTGGGCGTGCTGATCGCCCTGTTGATTGACCTGCCGGTCTGGGGTCAGGGGCCGCTCCGCATCCTCGTCATCTCGCCCTTTTTCGTCATGCCGCCGGTGGCCGCATCGATCTGGGAAAACCTGTTCATGCACCCCCAGAACGGCATGTTCGCCGCAGCGGCGATTGGATTGGGCATGAAGCCCATCCTGTTTCTGGAAAGCTATCCGATGTCATCGGTGATTTTCATCGTGTCCTGGGAATGGCTGCCCTTTGCCACGCTGATCCTGCTGACCGCGCTGCAATCGCTGTCCTCTGAACAGTTGGAGGCGGCGGAGATGGATGGCGCGTCTGCCCTGAACCGCTTCCGCTATATCGTGCTGCCGCATCTGACCCGCGCCATCACCGTGGTCATCCTGATCCAGACGATTTTCCTGCTGGGCATCTTTGGCGAGATTTTCACCACCACCCAAGGCGGGCCGGGATCTGCCTCAACCACCCTGCCCTATTCGATCTACAAGCAAGCCGTGATCGCCAAGGACATTGGCCGTGCCGCCGCCGGGGGGATCATCGCCGTGATCCTTGCCAATATCGTCGCCTACTTCCTCATGCGCAGCATGGGCAAGAATCTGGACGCCTGAAGGAGGCTGAACACCATGGCCCGCGCAGTCTCGACCCGTCGCAAGCTGTTCTATACCGCCGCCGCATGGTCGGTGGCACTGCTGATCTTCTTTCCGGTCCTTTGGACGATCCTGACCAGCTTCAAGACTGAGGCAAGTGCCGTCGCCTCGCCGCCGGAACTCTTCACCGCCGACTGGACGCTGGATAATTACGCCGAGGTTTGGGGGCGGTCGGATTATCCGCGCTTTTTCTGGAATTCGGTCGTGATCTCGGTCGGGTCCACCCTGCTGGGGTTGCTGATCGCCATTCCTGCGGCCTGGTCTATGGCCTTTGTGCCGGGGCCAAGGACCAAGGATCTGCTGATGTGGATGTTGTCCACCAAGATGATGCCCGCCGCTGCGGTGCTGATCCCGATGTATCTGATCTTCCAGCGCACCGGGTTGTTTGACACCCGCACCGGGTTGGTATTGGCGCTGATGCTGATGAACCTGCCGGTAATCGTCTGGATGCTTTACACCTATTTCAAGGAAATCCCGGTCGAGATTCTGGAGGCGGCGCGGATGGATGGCGCCAGCCTGAAGAATGAGATCATCTATGTCCTGACGCCAATGGCCATTCCCGGCATCGCATCGACCATGCTCTTGAACATCATCCTTGCCTGGAACGAGGCGTTCTGGACCATCACGTTGACCACGACCAAGGCGGCCCCGCTGTCGGCATTCATTGCCAGCTTTTCGGCACCGCAGGGGTTGTTTTACGCCAAACTTTCGGCGGCCAGCACGATGGCCATCGCACCAATTCTGATCCTTGGCTGGTTCAGCCAAAAGCAACTCGTCCGTGGCCTGACCTTTGGCGCGGTGAAGTGAGGTAACATGGGCAAGATCGTTCTGAACGCCGTCCGCAAGACCTTTGGCGAGGTTGATGTCATACCCGGCGTCGACCTGACCATCGAGAACGGTGAGTTTGTGGTGTTTGTCGGCCCATCGGGCTGCGGCAAATCCACCCTGCTGCGGCTGATCGCGGGGCTGGAGGATACCACATCCGGGGCCATCGTGATTGACGGGGCGGATGCAACTGCCCTGCCACCTGCCAAGCGCGGGCTGGCGATGGTC
>CAMDHB010000367.1 GCA_945897655.1 Pseudorhodobacter antarcticus | reverse complement strand
GACGGTCGGGCCTGCGGGGGTGCCGGGGGTGATGTTGTCGGGGCATACAGATGTGGTGCCGGTTGAGGGGCAGGCCTGGACCCATCCGCCCTTTGCGCTGACGGAAGCGGGCGGGCGGCTCTATGGGCGCGGTGCGGCGGACATGAAGGGGGTTGTGGGGGCGGCGGTGGCCTGTGTAATGGGGGCGGCGGGGCGGCCGCTCAGGGTGCCGCTGCATCTGGCGCTGTCGTATGATGAGGAGATTGGCTGCATGGGTGTCCGCAGTCTGATCGACATGCTGGAGGGGGCGCCGGTGCGGCCACGGTTCTGCATTGTGGGGGAACCTACGGGGATGCAGGTGGCGACGGGGCACAAGGGCAAGGTGGCGCTCAGGGCGACCTGTGTGGGGCGCGAGGGGCATTCGGCGCTGGCGCCCATGGCGCTGAATGCGCTGCATCTGGCGGTGGATTTTGTGAATGCGGTTCGCGCATTGCAGGGGCGGGTGGCGGCGACGGGGTTGCAGGATGGGGATTACGACGTGCCCTATACCACGCTGCATGTGGGCAAGCTGAATGGCGGGGTGCAGGTGAACATTGTTCCCAACAGCGCTGTGGTGGATTTCGAGATACGGTCGCTGGCGGGAGAGGATACGGACGGGTTGATCACCGCGCTGCGGGTGGCGGCGGAGGGGATTTGTGGGCCGCTGCGGGGGGAATTCCCTGAGGTGGAGATACGGGTGGAGCGGTTGTGGGATTATCCGGGGCTGGGGACGCCGTCGGATGCGGGGGTGGTGAATTTCGTCAAGGGGCTGACCGGGGCGAATGGCACGATGAAGGTGGCCTTTGGCACTGAAGGGGGGCTGTTTGATGCGCGGTTGGGTATACCCACGGTGATCTGCGGGCCGGGGTCGATGGCGCAGGGGCACAAGCCGGACGAATATGTGACGGTGGAACAGATGGCGCGGTGTGAGGCGATGCTGGCGGCCTTGGTCGCGCGGTGTGAGGCGGGGTTTTAGGGCGGGAATGACGATGACAACAGATTACATCGTGGTGGGCGCCGGGTCGGCGGGGGCTGTGGTGGCGGCGCGGTTGGCGGAAGCCGGGGCAAACGTCACGCTGGTTGAGGCGGGGGCGAAGGCCGATCATGTGGATGTGCGGGTTCCGGCGCTGTCGTTGAACCTGATGGACACCGAACTTGACTGGGGCTTTCGTACCGTTCCGCAGGCGGAACTGAAGAACCGCCGCATCTTCATGACGCGGGGCCGGGGGTTGGGCGGCACCAGTTTGATGAACGCGATGGTCTATATGCGCGGCAACCGGGGGGATTACGACGGTTGGCGCGATCTGGGGAATGCGGGCTGGGGGTATGCCGATGTCCTGCCGCTGTTCGTGAAGCTGGAAAATAACCAGCGGCTGGGTGGGCCGTATCATGGCACGGCAGGCGGGTTGATCGTCAGTGACCCGCCGGTGCGCAACCCGATGACCCATCTGTTCATGGAGGCCTGCGCCCAGACCCAGATGCGGCTGAACGAGGATGTGAATGGGGCTGAGCAGGAGGGGTTTGGCCTGTTCCAGATGACGGCGGATGCCAAGGGGCGTTGCCACACCGACCGGGCTTTCTTGGAGCCTGTCAAGCATTTGCCGAACCTGCGGATCATCACCCACGCGTTGGTCACGCGGGTGATCATCGAGGCTGGCCGGGCTGTGGGGATTGAAGATCTGAAGGGGTCCGAAGGGCACAAATTGATGGCGGCAAGCGAGGTCATCCTGTGCGGCGGCGCGCTGAACAGCCCGCAATTGCTGATGCTGTCGGGGATCGGGCCTGCGGCGCATCTGGGGCAGTTCGGGATCAAGGTGGCGGTCGATCTGCCGGGGGTGGGGCAGAATTTGCAAGATCATCTGCGGGTCGAATACCGCTGTCAGGTGGACGAACCCCTGTCCCTGTTCGGGATGACGGCAGAGGAGGCGCAGGCCGCCACGGCTCAGTTTCTGGCGGATGGGACCGGGCCCTATGCCACCAATTTCTGCGAGGCGGGGGCGTTTTTGCGCTGTGACAGTGCCAGTGCCTTTCCCGATGCTCAGGTGCATTTCACCCCCGATTTCGGTGCGGACCGCGAGGATGGGCAGGCGGCGGACCGGCATGGGTTTGCGATGACCATCAACGTGTCGCGGCCGCAAAGCCGGGGCGAGATACGGTTGCTGTCGGGCAACCCGTTGGACAAGCCTGCGGTAGACCCGCGCTATCTGACCGACCGGCGCGATCTGGAGTTGACGATTGATGCGGTGCTGGCCTGCCGCGAGATTGCGACGGCGGCGCCGTTCCAGAAGATCGGCGTTCGCGAGATTTGGCCGGGTGAGGCGGCCCGGACGCGTGGGCAGGTTGAGGATTTCATCCGCTCCATGGCCAGCACGATCTGGCACCCCTGTGGCACCTGCAAGATGGGGCTGGATGACATGGCGGTCGTGGACCCAAGCCTGCGGGTGCGCGGGATCGAAGGGTTGCGGGTGGCGGATGCGTCGATCATGCCGAATGTGGTCAGCGGCAACACCAATGCGCCCTGTATGATGATTGGCGAGAAGGCGGCAGCGTTGATTTTGGGATAAGTGCTGTTGACCGAATCATAGCCAGTGGGGTATGGATTAAACCATAGCCAGCGGGGTATGTATGTCAGAAGCGCAGGATCAGATTTTCCGGGTTTTGGCCGACCCGACACGGCGCGCCCTGTTTGAACGGCTGTGCCGTGAGGGCGAGGTGACGGTGGCGGCGTTGACGGCGGGGGCGGGGGTGTCGCAGCCGGTCGTATCCAAACACCTGTTGCAGTTGAAGCAGGCCGGGTTGGTGCAGGGCCGGCATGAGGGGCGGCAAACCCTTTACTCGGCGCAGATCGCCGCTTTGGCCCCCCTGACCGACTGGACCCAATCTATGGCAGTGTTCTGGGCCGGGCGGCTGGATGATCTGGAAGATGTGCTGAAAAGGATGGACCAATGACCGGGGACAGCAAAACCTTGATCGTGGAACGTCTGCTGCGCTTTCCGCCCGAAAGGGTGTGGCGGGCGCTGACGGTGCCGCATCTGATGGCGGAATGGCTGATGAAGGGCGATTTCGCGCCAAGGGTCGACCATCGGTTTCAGCTGACGTCGGACCATGTGACGGTGGACTGTCAGGTGAGGCGGATCGAGGAGGGGCGGGTGCTGGCCTATACCTGGGACGCCTATGGCTTGGTGACTTGGACGCTGACGCCGGTGCCCGAGGGCACGCTGTTGCGGATGGAGCAGGCGGGGTTCCGGCGCGATCAGGGGCAGGCTTATGGCGGGGCGCGTCAGGGTTGGCCGCGTTTCCTGGACCGGATGGAGCAGGTTTTGCAGGGGAGGATGGAATGAGCTGGAGCTATGGTGTGCGGGTTGCGCATCGGTGGTTGTCGATATTCTTCACGCTGGCGGTGGTTGGGAATTTTGGCGCGATGGCGTTGGGGCCGGTGCCGGATTGGTTGACCTATCTGCCCCTGTTCCCGCTGTTGTTGATGCTGCTGAGCGGGCTGTATCTGTTCGCGCTGCCCTATTTGGCGCGCCGGGCGGGCTGAGGAGGGAGCGGAATTTTCGAAAATTCCGAATCGGAGCCATCGATGGCTCCGTTACGATTTCTTGGCAAGAAATCGGCCCCAAGGCGGTGTCAGAACCACATGTCCCAGACCTTGCGGCCGTCCTGAC
>CAMDHB010000366.1 GCA_945897655.1 Pseudorhodobacter antarcticus | reverse complement strand
ATTGCAGGCACATCGCGGGCAAACCAGATGCCGGTCTTGGGGTCCGGCGGTGGGGTGAAACTGTCCGTTTCGCGCGGCCAGTCCAGATTGCCCGCGACCTGTGCCACTAATGGCACCTCTGGCGTCGCAGTATCCCCGTCCAACCAGATCCCACGGTCGACCAAGACCCGCCGACCGTTGACTGTCTCGAACACAGCGATCACCCGCTTGCCCGGCCCCTCGTCCTTCAGGCTGTCCAGCTTGAACACGGCCTCGCCGGTGAACCGCCCCTTTACCATCACTCCGCGGTATCTGTCCCGCTCCGCACTCACTTGCTCTGGCAACGGCACAGGGTCCATCACCAGCATCGCGGAAATCTCGGCCAGCATCGCCTCTTTCCACAGCATTCGCTTCGTCTGCCAGATGCCAAGGCTCAACAGGAGCGCCACCCCGACCACCCCGAACAGCACAGGCCCCACATAACGCCGCATCGTCGCTCCTTCAAAACAAAAGGGGCCGCTAAGCCCCTTCATAGTTTCACAAATACTCTGAAAGCGTAGCGGTCAGTCCCCGTCTCAGTCGGATCAACCCGCGCCCCAAACATAGACGGCGGCGAACAGGAACAGCCAGACCACATCCACGACGTGCCAGTACCAAGCGGCAGCTTCGAAACCGACATGTGCCTCGGGGGTGAAGTCGCCATTGTAGGTTCGGATCAGGCAGACCAGCAGAAAGATTGTACCAATCAGAACATGGAAGCCATGGAACCCGGTCGCCATGAAGAATGACGCGCCATAGATGTTCCCGGCAAAGCCAAAGCCTGCATGCGAGTATTCGTAGGCCTGGAAGAAGGTAAAGATCACACCCAGAAGGACCGCCAGGGTCAGCCCGCTCTTGATGTCTTTGCGGTTGTTGTTGTCATGCACCAAGGCATGGTGCGCCCACGTCGCAGCGGCGCCCGACAACAGCAGAATCAGAGTGTTAATCAGCGGCAGGTGCCAAGGATCAAACAACTCGATCCCAGCAGGCGGCCAAACGCCGTCCACGGCCGGACTTTCCGGCCCCATCGGATACATGCGGTGCTTGAAAAAGGTCCAGAACCAGGCCGCAAAGAACATCACTTCCGACATTATGAACATGATGAAGCCATAACGCAGGCCCAACCGCACAACGGGCGTATGGTCGCCTGTATTGCCCTCATGCACCACTTCGGACCACCAAGCATACATCGTGTACAAGACACCCAGCAGACCGATCAGCCCGACAAACGGCGTGCCACGCTCGGTCGCACCGTGGCCGTTCATCCAGATCACCATGCCAAGCAGCATCACGAAGGCCGAGGCGGCACCAAAGAATGGCCAGATCGACGGGGGCAGAATGTGGTAGTCGTGGTTCTTGCTATGGGCCATTGCGGCGTCCTCAGTGGTTATCTGGACTTTTACTTGACGTCAGTTTATCGGCTTTGACGGTCCGCCTGCAAGGGCCGCCTGTGTGTCTGGCAGCGGGATTTCATAGAAAGTGTAGGACAGGGTGATTTCCTTGACCAACTTGCTTTCCGAATTCTCCATGATCGACGGGTCGACATAAAACGTGACCGGCATCAGAACACTCTCACCGGGCTGCAACACCTGCTCGGTGAAACAAAAGCACTCGATCTTGGTGAAATAGCCCCCTGCGGCGTCGGGCGTCACGTTATAGCTCGCCTGCCCCGCCACCGGTCGGTCCGTTGGATTGGTCGCCTTGTAGAACGCCAGCCCCATCTCGCCAATTCGCAACGTCATCGTCGTTTGCTCGGGCCGGAAAGTCCAAGGCATGTCCTTGTCCAATGAGGCGTCAAACCGCACGACAATCGTCCGATCCAAGGGGGCATCTGGCGCCGCTTCGGCCACCGATGTCGTGCCGCCAAAGCCTGTCACCTGACAGAACCACTGGTAAAACGGCACCGCCGCAAAGGACAGCGACGCCATGACCAGAACCACGCCCACAAGATAGGCCGCTGTCCGGTTTGACCCCGTCATGGCGCCACCGGCGCCGCGACATACGGTTTGCCCTGCAACGCATCCAGCGGATTGCCGCGTGTCACCTTCTCAACCGTCAGGAAAAAGCCCAGCATCACAAAGGCAACCAAGCACAACCCAACCCCAAGATTGCGCGAGAACCTGCGGCGGTAGATTTCGTGATCCGGCTTGAAACTCATCTCTCACACTCCGTAAACTTGGGCTCTCAGCACCGCCTCAACCAGCAGCGCTGAGAAGTGAGCGAACAGGTAAACCAACGAAAAGCGAAAGAACGCCTTTTCGACAGCATACTTGTCCGCCTCGGCCTGAACCTCGTCTCGTCGCCAGATGCGCACGGCACCCACCACGAACCAAACATTCAGCACAGCCGCCGCCGCGATGTAGACCGGCCCGCCAATTGACATCCAACCCAGCGCCATCGCGAACGGCACCAGCAGAAGCGTGTATACCAGAACATGCACCCGCGTGGCCCGGCGACCATGTGTCACAGTCAGCATCGGCACACCTGCGTTCGAATAATCTTCCTTCATGAACAAGGCCAAAGCCCAGAAATGCGGCGGCGTCCACATGAAGATCAGCGCGAACATCAGGCACGCCTCCAACGACATGGACCCCGTCGCCGCGACCCAGCCGATCATCGGCGGAAACGCCCCTGCGGCACCGCCGATCACAATGTTCTGCGGCGTCAACCGCTTCAGCCACATCGAATAAACCACCGCGTAAAAGAAGATCGTGAAGGCCAGCAGCCCCGCTGCCATCAAATTGGTCGCCAAAGCCAGCATCACCACTGAAATGCCCGACAGTGCCACGCCCAACCCCAACGCCTCGCACGGCTGAATGCGACCCGACGGAACCGGGCGATTGCGCGTGCGACGCATCACCGCATCGATATCGGCATCCCACCACATGTTCAGCGCTCCCGAGGCACCGGCCCCCAACGCAATGAACAGGATTGCCGAGAACCCTGCCACCGGATACAGGTGAACCGGCGCCACCATCAACCCAACCAGCGCGGTGAACACCACCAGCGACATGACGCGTGGTTTCAGCAGTTGCACAAAATCCCCAAAGCCGGGTTCTGCTGGGGTCGCCTGAGCTTGAATATCGGTCACTTTGGTCCATTCCCGGATGACGAAAGCCCCCGATTAGGGGCCATCGTGGTTTCCTGTGGGTCGGGGATTACCCCGGCTTCGACTTAGTTCAGAGCGAGCGTCACGTCGCCGGCCTTGGCCTTCAGCAACCACGCATCATAAGCCTCCTGGCTTACGACCTTGACCACGATGGGCATGTAGGCATGGCCCTGACCACACAACGCCGTGCACTGGCCAAAGAAAACGCCTTCCTGGGTCGCCTTGAACCACAACTGGCCCAGACGGCCCGGTACGGCCGAATGCATTACGGCAAAGGCCGGCACGGCCCAAGCGTGGATCACATCCGCACCGGTCAGTTGCACCACGACGGTCTTGTCAACAGGCACAACCATGGCGTTGTCCGTCGCCAGCAAGTAGTCGGACTGCTGATAACCCGCAGCCTCCAACTGATCCTTTTCCAACAAGATTGCGTCAAAGGAAATCGATTGGGCCGGGTCTTCAGCGTCGGGGTATTCATAGCTCCAGTACCACTGGTTGCCAGTCACCTTGATCGTCACGTCAGCCACAGGAATTTCTTCCTGAAAGAACAGCGCCGGCAGCGAGA
>CAMDHB010000365.1 GCA_945897655.1 Pseudorhodobacter antarcticus | reverse complement strand
CACCATCATCCGCGATCACTTCATCAATCTTGAAACCAGCTTTCTCAGCTTGGGTACGTTGATGTTGGATCGTTTGTTCAGCGGTGGATACGCGGGCGTAAAAAATTGTGTGCGACATGATTTCTCCTAAGAATCGTCCACATGGGTATCGCTCATATATAATATGTCCACAAGCCGATATCGGCCCTTATGGACACATAATATTGGGGAGAATGGTAAGCTACCGGATGTCCGCTAAGGCATACCTAAGTGGAGCATCGCGTGCCCTACCGTCGTGAAAGGGAGGGTCTCACACTATGGTATGTTTGAGTTTCTTATGGCAGTGTGTAAGCTCTTGACGATGGTTGATCATCTTTCTTGGCTGTGTTCGGTTTACAATGCAGTTACAAAGATTGATAAAATCGTGAAAAAACAATGGCTTAAGTCCGTTGCAACAGTTGAAAAGGAATAGGCCCCGCGGGGTCTGGGGCTGAACATGCGCTCTCAAAGGATTGAACTGGCGCTGGACAGTGGTGCCTGGGTGTTGCCTGCGTCCGGGGACATTGCCGTTTATCGGCCCCGGATTGGCGATGACCTGTCGGCGTTGCCCAAGGGGCGGGTTGTGGTGCTGACCGGGTTCAAGCCTGATCATGACCATTTTGCCGGTCTTGGGTATCGCACGGTCGCGACGGGCGAGTTCGCCACGGCGCTGGTCTGCCTGCCCCGCGCCAAGGCCGAGGCGCATGCGATGGTGGCCGAGGCGACGCTGGCGCTGCGGCCTGGGGCGGTGATGGCGCTGGACGGGCAAAAGACCGACGGGATCGAGGCGGTGATCAAGGATTGCCGGGCGCTGGGGCTGGAGACGGGCGAGGCGCTGTCCAAGGCGCATGGCCGGATCTGCGTGTGTCCCGCCGATGCGCGGCTGCTGGCCTGGGCGGCGCAGGATCATCTGGTCGAGGGGTTCGTGACCCGGCCGGGCGTGTTTTCGGCCGATGGGCCGGACCGGGGGTCGGTGCTGCTGGCGGCGGCGCTGCCGAAAGATCTGCCGTCGCGCGTGGGCGACCTGGGGGCGGGGTGGGGGTATCTGTCGCGGGCCATTCTGGAGCGTCCGGGGGTCAAGCATCTGGACATGGTGGAAGCTGAACGTGTGGCGCTGGACTGTGCGGCACGCAATGTGACAGACCCGCGTGCTGTGCGGCACTGGGCCGATGCGCGGACGTTCCGGCCTGACAAGCTGTGGGGGGCTGTGGTGATGAACCCGCCGTTTCACAGCGGACGCGACGCGGATCTGGCGCTGGGGCTGGCGTTCATCAAGGCGGCGCAAAAGGGGCTGGCGCCGGATGGGGTGCTGTGGATGGTGGCCAACCGGCATCTGCCTTACAGCGCGCCCTTGCGTGAATTGTTCCGCGTCGTTGAAGAGGTGGCCGGCGACGGCGGCTTTGCGGTCACGCGCGCGGCCTATCCGGTGCGGTTGAAGCGGGTGTGACCGGGATGGGCGAACCCTCGTTTTTCCAAGGAAAAAACGACGAACCGCCCATCCTACAAGTTACCCTGCAGGTCCGGACGTCCAGCTTGTAGGATGGGCAGTTCCCCCGGTTCGGCACGAAGCGGGGGGTTTGCCCATCTTGGTCAGGGTTTTTCGCGGTTCGCCATGTCGTCCAGCATGATCTGCCGGGAATGCGAGGCAAACTCGCGCCGCAGTTGCACCCCAGCCGTCAGCCCGGTTGCCATCAGCAAGGGCACGGGGCCGATCAGCCAGGCGAGGGATGCGAGCGCGAAATAGACCGAATTCAGGCCGCGGTTGAAGCTTTTGGCGGCGGTGATGTTGATCTTGGCGGTCTGGCGGGCCCGGGGGGCGGCGGTGGGGTCCGTGTGGTCATTGGGAACGGCGGCCATCATGATGGCGCAATAGCCGAACAGCCGGTGGGACCAGACGAATTTCAGCAGGGCATTGGCCAAAAGCGCCACGACCACGATCAGCTTGATGCGCAGTTGCGCGCTGTCGCCCGCGATGGTCAGGTCCCGCGTCAGACCGTTCAGCGTGGCGACATTGCCGATCAGCGCCACACCGCCGCCGATGGCGATCATGCAGGCGCTGGCAAAGAACGCGGTACCCTGGCGCAGGCTGTCGATCAGGGACACGTCAAAGATGCGGGGTTCTCGCGTCAGAAACTCGGTCATCCAGCGGTAGCGGTAATCCTGCATGAGCAGGCTGACCGAGGGGCGCCATTTTGGCGGGCGTTCGGCCAGAAGGCCGGTGCCCGACCAGCAGGCGATCAGCAGTGCCAGGGCCACTGTGTCCAGCAGGGTGAAGGTCGAGACGAGGACAGACAAGAGGTTCATAGGTCGCAAGCTAGTCTGCCCTGCCGGTCCTTGCCAGTGGCATTTTCCCGGCCTAAAACCCAAGGCTTAACGGAGGCCTGCAATGGATATGCCAAAGCCCGACGCCCGGGTTCTTGCGGCGCGCGACAGCATCCTGGCCAAGCTGCGGGCCACCTTGCCCGGCGGGGTGATCGACGACCCGGTCGAGACGCGGGCCTATGAATGCGATGCGCTGACCGCTTATCGCTGCAGCCCCCTTGCCGTGGCGCTGCCGCGCACGACGGCGGAGGTGTCGGAGGTTTTGAGCTTATGTCACCGGCTGGGAGTGCCCGTCGTGCCACGCGGGGCGGGGACATCGTTGGCCGGGGGGTCGTTGCCGACCAGTGACTGTGTGGTGCTGGGTTTGGCGCGGATGAATGCCGTGATCGAGACGGATTATGACAACCGGTTCATCCGGGTGCAGACTGGCCGCACCAACCTGTCGGTTACCGGCGCGGTCGAGGCGGAGGGGTTTTTCTATGCCCCCGACCCGTCCAGCCAACTGGCCTGTGCCATCGGCGGCAATATTGCGATGAACTCGGGCGGGGCGCATTGTCTGAAATATGGGGTCACGACCAACAATCTGCTGGGTGTGACGCTGGTTCAGATGGATGGCACCGTGGTTGAGATTGGCGGGCCGTGGCTGGATCCTGCGGGGATGGACCTGCTGGGCGTCATCTGCGGGTCCGAGGGGCAGTTGGGCGTGGTGACCGAGGCCACCTTGCGCATCCTGCCCAAGCCCGAGGGCGCTCGGCCGGTGCTGATTGCCTTTGGCGGCAATGAGGTGGCGGGGGAATGCGTCGCCGACATCATCAAGGCGGGTCTGCTGCCGGTGGCCATCGAATTCATGGACCGCCCCTGCATCGAGGCGACTGAGGCCTTTGCCCATGCAGGTTATCCGGACTGCGAGGCCTTGCTGATTGTCGAGGTCGAGGGATCCGGGGCCGAGATTGACGAGCAACTGGCCCGGATCAAGGAGATTGCGCTGCGCCACAGCCCGGTCGAGTTCCGCGAGAGCCGGTCGGAGGACGAAAGCCGCCGCATCTGGCTGGGCCGCAAGTCGGCCTTTGGCGCGATGGGCAATATCGCCGATTACATGTGTCTGGATGGCGCGATCCCGGTCAGCGCCTTGGCTCATGTACTGCGCCGGATTGGCGAGATGAGTGCCGAGGTGGGATTGGGTGTCGCCAATGTATTCCATGCGGGGGATGGCAATCTGCATCCGCTGATCCTGTACGATGCGAACAAACCCGGCGATCTGGAGAAGTGCGAGGCCTTTGGCGCCGATATCCTGCGGCTGTGTGTCGAGGTGGGCGGCTGTCTGACGGGCGAGCATGGGGTTGGGGTGGAAAAGCGCG
>CAMDHB010000364.1 GCA_945897655.1 Pseudorhodobacter antarcticus | reverse complement strand
TCGGGATCAGTGTCCACGCCACTTCCAGCGGCGAGTTATGCGTGAACTTGGCCGGAACCGGGTTCCGCTTGGCGCTGAAGCGCCACATGACGTAAAGCAGCAGCCCTGTGACAAAGGCCGTGATCACCGTGATGATGATCAGGATCATGTGATCCAGACCCTGGGCCTGCACTGCCGTCAAGCTGGATGCAGGCTGGAACCCGGTCCCGGCAGGGTGGGGCACGCCAATGCGCTCCAGCGTCTGGGCCATTAAGGCTGTGCTGCCAAGTACGACCGACATCACTGTCAGTCCAAGGGTCCCCAGACCACGAAAAAGTGCCGATGCACGCATATTCATTTCCCGTTCAGTTGGCAGCAATATACCGCCTTGCAGACTCTGACAAAGGTTTGCGCAGAATCCCGTTGTTTCCGGTTGCCGTGAAACCATATTAGGGGCGTGACGACAAGAGAAACTGTTGCGGCGAAGTGCAGCAGTCACCCCGGAATATGCTCCGGAAAAAGGATTTTGCCATGACCGATGCGCCTTTCCGTCCCTTCGACACCTATTTGGACGAACAAACCGCCCTCTCTGTCCTCCGGCAGGCCACCGATGGTGCCGATGATGGTGAACTGTTCTTGGAACGCCGCCGGTCAGAATCCATCGTTCTGGACGATGGCAGGATCAAGAACGCCAGCTACGACGCCTCCGAAGGCTTTGGATTGCGCGCCATTCGGGGCGAGGTGGCAGGCTATGCACACTCCACCGAAATCAGCGAACATGCCCTCCGCCGTGCCGCCCAGACCGCCCGCATCGCCGTGGGCGACGGCGGCGGCATCATGTCGGACAGCCCCAAGGGCACGAACATCAAGCTTTATACCGACGCCGACCCGATGTCCGATGCCACCTTTGCCGGCAAGATCGACATCCTCAAAGAGCTCGATGCCTACGCCCGCGCCCTTGACCCCCGCGTTATTCAGGTCTCCGCCTCCATCGGTGCCGGGTTACAAGAGGTTGAGATCCTGCGCCCCGAGGGTTTGCGCCTGACCGACATTCGCCCGATGGCTCGCCTGAACGTGTCGGTGATCGTCGAACAGAACGGCCGCCGCGAACAGGGCAGCAGCGGTGGCGGCGGTCGACACGGTCTGGCCCGCCTCTTGGAGCCCGCGTATTGGCAAGCACAACTGCGCGAAGCGTTGCGGATCGCCCTGGTGAACCTTGACGCCGTCGCGGCCCCGGCCGGCATGATGGACGTGGTCCTTGGCCCCGGCTGGCCCGGCATCCTTTTGCACGAGGCGATTGGCCACGGGCTGGAAGGCGATTTCAACCGCAAGAAAACCTCGGCCTTTGCCGGTCTGATGGGCCAGCAAATCGCCGCACGTGGTGTGACCGTGCTTGACGATGGCACCATCCCCGACCGCCGCGGGTCGATCAGCGTGGACGACGAGGGCACGCCCTCGGCAAAGAACGTGCTGATCGAGGACGGCGTGCTGGTGGGCTACATGCAAGACCGCCAGAACGCCCGCCTCATGGGCGTGGCCCCCACCGGTAACGGCAGGCGCCAAGGCTATGATCACATCCCGATGCCCCGCATGACCAACACCTACATGCTGTCCGGTCCGGACAATCCCGCCGACATCGTGGCAAGCCTCAAGGACGGCATCTATGCCGTGGGTTTTGGTGGCGGTCAGGTGGACATCACGAATGGCAAGTTCGTGTTCTCCTGCACCGAAGCTTACCGCGTGCGGAACGGACTTGTGGGTGAGGCGGTCAAAGGTGCCACGCTGATTGGCGACGGGGCCACCTCGCTGAAACACATCCGCGCCATCGGCAACGATCTGGAATTGGACCCCGGCATCGGCAACTGCGGCAAGAACGGCCAATGGGTGCCTGTGGGCGTGGGTCAGCCAACGCTTCTGATTGGCGGGCTGACCGTAGGCGGCAGCCAGACCTGACCAAGATGGGCAAACCCTCGCTTCGCCCAAGGCGATACGAGGGACTGCCCATCCTACAAGCCCGGTAGACGCCAATGGCCTGCTTTCGGGATTCCCCTTGGGCGGCAACTGCGGTAGAAGCCGCTCAAAGTTCAAGGGGAGCGCATGATGCTGAAAGCCAAACTGGGGATTTCCCCGATCTGCTGGTGGAACGACGATCTGGTCGAACTGTCCGACGACGTGTCGCTGGACGAATGCCTTCGCCAAGCCGCGCAAGCGGGCTACACAGGCATGGAAACCGGCCGCCGTTTTCCGATGAACATGGCCGAACTCGGCCCCGTGCTGGACAAGCATGGCATGTCGGTCTGTGGCGGCTGGTTTTCGGGAACCATTCTGGACGGCGAAATCGCGGCCAACAAGGACCGCATCCGCGCCCAGATGGACTTGTTCATCGACGCCAAAGCCCCCTGCATCGTCTATGGTGAGGTGGCGCGCTCCATCCAGGGCGACCGCAGCAAACCCCTGTCCACCAAGCCCAAATTGGACGAAGACCAGATCCGCACCTACGCCCGCAACATGACCGCCTTTGGCGAATGGTGCGCCGAGCAGGGAATGCCGCTGTCCTATCACCACCACATGGCCGCCGCGATTGAGACCGAACAGGAGCTTGACCTGTTCATGAAGCATTCGGGCGAAGGCATCCCCCTGCTGTTTGACGCCGGACACATGGCCTTTGCCGGCGGCGACGTCCTGCGCGTGATCGACAACCACCACGCCCGCATCACCCATGTTCATACCAAGGATGTGCGGATGGAGGTCATCAACTCCCTGGACCGCACCAAGGAAAGCTTCCTGGACGCCGTGATGAAGGGTGCCTTCACTGTGCCCGGCGACGGCTCGCTGGATTTCGAGGCGATTGTGAAGCGTTGCGCCCAGTATGGCTATGAAGGCTGGTTCGTGGTCGAGGCGGAGCAGGACCCGAAAAAGGCCCCACCGCTGGAATGGTCGACCAAGGGCAACAAGGAACTGCACCGCGTGATGCAACTGGCCGGTTATCAGGTGGTTGCATGAACCGGATGGATGGCAAGGTCTGCGTGGTCACCGGGGCCACCCAAGGGTTGGGGGCCGCGATTGCCCGCAGACTTGCCGCCGCTGGGGCCGCCGGCATCGTCGTAACGGGCCGCAACATGAAGCGGGGCGATACGGTCGCCCGGTCCATCCACGACAGCTTTGGCATCCCCGCCCTGTTCTTGCGCGCCGACTTTTCGCGGGTCGAGGATTGCCGCCACGCGATTTCCGAAACAGACCGCAAGTTTGGCCGGATCGACGTGCTGGTGAATGCGGGCGCGATGACGGACCGGGGCACCATACTGGACACCTCGCCCGAACTATTCGACCGCATGTTTTCCACAAACGTGCGCGGCCCCTATTTCCTGATGCAGGAAACGATCAAGCTGATGATCCGCGATGGGGTTCACGGGGCCATCTGCAACATCGGCTCCATCTCGGCGTTGTCGGGGCAGCCTTTCATTTCGGCTTATTGCGCCTCCAAGGGGGCCCTTACTACCCTGACCGCCAACACGGCCTTTGCGGTCATGGCCAACCGGATCCGGGTCAATCAGTTGAATATCGGTTGGATGGCCAGCGATCATGAACGGGACCTGCAGGCCCGGGAAACAGGCGACAGGGAGTGGGAGGCGAAGGCCGCTGAACGCCTGCCCTTTGGCCGTCTGGTTGACCCCGAGGAGGCGGCGCGGGCTGTGAATTTTCTGGTGTCCGACGATGCC
>CAMDHB010000363.1 GCA_945897655.1 Pseudorhodobacter antarcticus | reverse complement strand
AGCCCGGCAGGACGGGCAGCGCGGGATGCGGCGGTTCAGGCTGTGGCACCCGTGATTGCCGAGGTGGTTCGCGCCCTGGGGGCAGACCGGGTTCGCGCCGTCGTCCCCGTTTTGCGGGAAATGCGGATCAGGTTGGAAGGCCAGGCCTGACCTGTGCAGCTTGCACGCGTGAAATGCTATGTAATCTTCTGAAAATAAACAGAAGTTCAATTCGTATTTGAGGGTCGCTAACCGGGCCCCAGGTCAATTGCTCAGGTTCTGGGTTGTGCTTTCGATGTTGTTGGTCAACCCGAAGATCGAGCCTATCAGCCCAAATACCGTCCGGGTGTTGACCAGATCGCTTTGCGTGACCAGAACCAGATCGCGGTCCTGAATGGCAAATTCACCGGCGCTGAACAGGCCATCTGCACTGGTCAGGTCCAGTACAAACACCATCCGGTCGCGGCTGGGCCCCGTGCCATCGCTGCGGACGGCGGATTGCGGGTAGTCGCGCAGGATCAAAATCCCCTTGGGGTTGGCCGTGCTTTGGTTCACGCCACCGACCAGCGACATTGCCTCCAATGCGGTGACGCGGTCTTGCGGGAAATTCACGATCGCCTCTTTCCCCGCTGCACCAAGCGACAGGAAATAGCGGTCTTCAGCCTTGATGAAAATCTTGTCGCCACCGCGCATGGTGGTGTCCAACTGCGGATCCGCCATCAGGGCCGAGGCCGACACACGGTACAACTTGCCCCCGCGCGACAGGGTGATTTGCGGATTGACCACCCCTGTTGGAAAGCCGCCGGCAAGGGCCATAATGCTGGTCAAGGTCGTGCTGCGGTCAAGCAGAGGATAGCTGCCGGGTTTCGGAACGCCCGACAAAAGCTCGACCGAGTTGTTGGTCCCCGAGGCGAAGTTCAACTGCACCTGAGCCGAGGGGATGATCGACAAGAGCCTGTTCTGTATCTCCAAACGCGCCTCATCCGGCGTCATCTTGGCGATATAAACCTCATCCGCATAGGGCAGGAACACCGTGCCCTTGGTCGAGACACGCAGGTTGGGCAGTTGGATCACATTCTGCGACGGCGTGCTCAGCAGCGATGTCTCATCATTGTCCCAGACGATCAGACTGACGGTATCGCCCACCTCGATCAATGGGTCAGTGCCGACGTTGGAATGCCGGATCCAGCCCAGATCTTCGCGTGGGTGGCTTTCTGGCCAGGTCTTCAGCGTCGCCAGCGTTTCACGAGAGACAGTTTGCACCGCAAAGTTGGCAGCCGGGTCTTCTGCACCCTTCAGGATTTGCCGTTCTTCGCCAAGGTCTTGGGGCAGGTCACAGGCGCTGACCAGGGCAAGGGTGGCAAGCGCGGCAAGGATGCGGGTCAATGTCAGCGGCATACAAAACTCCACTGTCCGGGCTGATTTGGCTGGACACGTTCTTTGCGCACTACATACTTGCAGGTCTAAGCGGGTCAACCTGATTGGCGGTATGCGGGTGAAAGGGCTGGGGATAAGTTGTCGGAACTGCCGCCAAAAGATGCGCCAACCCTGCTGGTCACGGGGTCAACTGGGCGGGTTGGGGGGGCATTGCGCGCAATTTGGACCGAGAATCAGGTCAGTGGCCTGAAGATCCTGTGGCAAGGGCGCAAGCCCGTGCCAGGGGTGAATCTGGTCTGGGACATCGGCCAAAATCCGCCGGTAGCGCTGCCCAAGGGGGTGATCATCCTCCATCTGGCTGGTGTGACCAAGGGTTTGCCGCAGGATCTGGCCCAGAACGCGCAGGTGACGGCGGCGGTTTGCGCAGCGGCGCGGGCGGCAGAGGCGCAGCATGTCTTTGCGATGTCCAGCGCCGCGGTCTACCGGCCATCCGCCGATCTGATCCATGAAGAAGACGCGACCGAGCCTGTCGGTGCTTACGGACAGTCCAAGCTGGAGGCAGAGGCCGTGGCCAATCACGCCCTGTCAGGCATGGGTCTGACGCTTTTGCGGCTGGCCAATCTGGCCGGGGCAGATGCGCTGTTAGGCAACTGCGGCCTGGGCAAGACCCTGCAACTGGACCCTGTCCCGGGGCAGGCACGCGGGCCTGAACGTTCTTACATTGGGCCACACGTGTTGGCGGGCGTGTTGTCGGGACTGTTTGACCTTGTGCTGCGTGGGTGTGCCTTACCCCGCGTCTTGAACCTGGCCGAACCGGGGATCATGACTATGGCGGATTTGCTGGATGCGCGGGGCCAGGCTTGGGCCTTTGGCCCGCCCAGACCGGCGGCGATAGCGCGGGTGGCGCTGGATACCAAACGGTTGCAGGCGCTGGTGCCAATGGCCCCGGCAACCCCCGCAACCCTGATTGGCGATCTTGACCGGATGCGGGGATGTCCCCAATGACACCCGCCAAGCGCGCGCTTGATCTGATCCTGGCCTCGATGCTGGTCGTCATTCTGGCGCCGACCTTTGGCTTGCTGCTGTTGGTGCTGTGGGCGCGGCAGGGGCGTCCGGTGTTCTATGTGGCCGAACGCATGCGCGCACCAGGGCAGCCCTTTTTGCTGTGGAAACTGCGCACCATGTCGGTTGTCCCGCCCGAGGCAGGCGTATCGGGCGGCGACAAGACATCGCGCATAACCGCGACAGGCCGTTTCCTGCGCCGCAGCCGTCTGGACGAGGTGCCGCAGCTTTGGAACGTGATCAAGGGCGACATGAGCTTTGTGGGCCCAAGGCCCCCCCTGCGCCTGTATGTAGAGCGATTCCCGGACCTTTATGCACAGGTCCTGCAAAACCGGCCTGGGATCACTGGCTTGGCGACGCTGGTCTTTCATCGCCACGAGGAGGCGCTTTTGGCGCAATGCACCTCGGCCGCCCAGACCGACGCGGTTTATGCGCGGCGCTGTGTGCCCCGCAAGGCCAGGATTGACCTGATCTATCAGCGGCGGCGCACCGTGTGGATGGACTTGGGGCTGATGGTCCGCACCCTAGCCCGCGCCCTGAAATTAAGCAAATAGCCGGATATCAACCAAAGGTTTACGGCGTTCTGCTTGAATGAAAATCACGTTTGGAATAAAAACACTCGAAAGAGTTTCAGTGTTGACGGTCGTTTGACCGAAAGTTATTGGCCCCCGCGGCCGAACCTGGGTAGGTCCGTCGTTGATGATGAAGCTCAGATCACGCTTGTTCTCGGCGGTGGATCGTCTGAACCGGATACACAAACGGTTCGTTTTTCTTCTTGTCGATGTGATTCTGGCGCCGCTTGCCCTGATGGTCACCGTGATGCTGGTTTATGCATCGATGTTTCCCTATTACGCATTCGTCGATCTGTGGCTGGTGTTCCTGATCATTCCGCTGATTGCAGCGCTCTTGTCTGCGGCATTGGGCATACCCAACATCAAGCTGAAAGCCTTTGAATCGCTGGCAATCCTGCGCACCAGCCTGTTTGCGGCCCTGCTGGGGGCGGCGTTGTTTTCGCTGTGCTATGTCACAGGGCAGGCCTTCCCGATCATCGGGGTCAGCGTTTTTGGGCTGATCTTCTTTCTGGTGTCAGTGGGCGTGCGGATTGCGATGCTGAACCTGTATCTGTGGGTTCTGCGATGGGGGCACCGGCGCTGGCGGGTGCTGATCTATGGGGCGGGCACGACAGGAATTCAGCTTGCTGCGGCGCTGAAATCGCATGAATCCGTCATGGTCGTGGCCTTTCTGGACGATAACAAGGCTCTGCAATCCATGACCGTGGCTGGTTTGCGGGTGCTGGCC
>CAMDHB010000362.1 GCA_945897655.1 Pseudorhodobacter antarcticus | reverse complement strand
AGGCCGAGGTCTGCATGAACTTCTTCGGATTGGCATATTCCCAGATCGACATTGCGCTTGGCTATCCCTTTGGACCGGTCATTTTCAACTCACAGTAACGTCAGATCATCATTTCAAGTTGGCGCGAAGTGCCGCAGCCGAGGCAAAGGGCAACAGCGCCACCGCCCCCAGCGTAATGCCCGCCAGAAACAGCAATGGCGTGCCGGGGTCCAGCCCCCTCGCCCCCCGCGTCACCACATCGGTGCCAAAAATCAGCGTCGGCACATACATCGGCAACACCAGTAGGCTCAATAGCAGCCCGCCCCGCTTCAACCCCACGGTCAGTGCCGCACCAAACGCCCCGATGACCGACAGCGCAGGCGTGCCAACGGCCAAAGCGACCACCAGCCAGACATAGCCCTCCGGCGCCAGATTCATCAGCAACCCCAACCCCGGCGCAATCAGCGTCAGCGGCAATCCGGTGACAACCCAATGCGCCAGCGACTTGACCGCCACCACCCCCTCCATCGGGATGGGCGCCGTCGCCAGAACCTCCAGCGAGCCATCCTCGAAATCCAGCGCAAACAAGCGGTCCAGTGTCAGCAGGCAGGCCAGCAGCGCGCCCACCCACAGAATGCCCGGCGCAATCCGGCGCAGCACGTCAAACTCCGGCCCAACCCCCAAGGGCACCAACACCGTCACCATCAGGAAAAATGCCAGCCCCAGGCCAAAGCCACCCCCGGCCCGGATCGCCAACCGCATATCCCGCAGCAACAGCGCAATCACCCGAACACCTCATCCAGCGTCGGTTGCACGGCCTTATAGGGCGTCAGGTCCAGATCACACGCCTCGGGCAGGCCCAGATCGATATGCGTCGCAATCAGCGCCGCCCCGCCCTGCCCCAGATGTGCCCGCAGCACCGAGCCAAACAGCGCGACCGATGCTGTGTCGAGGCTGACCGTCGGCTCATCCAGCAGCCATAGCTTGCGCCCCGTCACCAACAGCCGCGCCAGCCCCAACCGCCGCTTCTGCCCCGCCGACAGATCGGCCCCGCGCCGGTGGCGCAGCGCCCCCAGGTTCATCGCCCCCAGCGCCGCCTCGACCACCTGAACCCCGTGCACCGATGCCCAGAACCCCAGATTCTCGGCCACCGTCAGCATTGCCTTCACACCGTCCGCATGGCCCGCATAGGCAACCTCGCCCGCCTCAACCCGCCCCCCGACCGCAGGTTGCAAGCCCGCCAAGGTGCGCAGCAGCGTCGTCTTGCCAATCCCGTTTGGCCCCCGCAGCACCAGAACCTGACCTGGGGCCAGCCGAAAGGACACCCCTTCGAGCACGGTCACCCCGCCCCGCGCCACACCCAGATTGTCAACAACCATATCCATGCGCACAGCCCTAACGGATGAAACCGCCCCCGTAAATCCACCGACCTGCCGCAGGCGCACAAGAACCCGCCGCATTCGGCCCTTGCAGACGCGCACTTCCCCCCTAGAAAGACACCAAAAGCAGGAGCCTAACCATGCCCAACGACATGACCGCCGACGCCCTTGTCATCTTCACCCCCTCTGGCAAGCGCGGCCGCTTTGCCATCGGTACGCCCGTGCTGACCGCCGCCCGCCAGTTGGGCGTTGATCTGGATTCGGTCTGCGGCGGGCGTGGCATCTGCTCCAAATGCCAGATCACACCGGGCTACGGCGAATTCGCCAAGCACGGCGTTACGGTTGAAGACGGCGCCCTGTCGGAATGGAATGAGGTTGAGGCGCGATACAAACGCATCCGCGGTCTGGTCGATGGCCGCCGTCTGGGCTGTCAGGCCAAGGTGCAAGGCGATGTCGTCATCGACGTGCCGCCGGAATCTCAGGTGCACAAGCAGGTCATCCGCAAATCCGCCACCATGCGCGACATCGTGATGGACCCGGCCACCCGTCTTTTGTACGTCGAGGTGGCCGAACCCGACATGCACGAACCCACCGGCGATTTCGAACGCCTGGGCCGTGCGTTGAAGGAACAGTGGAACGTCGAAGGTGTGGCCGCCGAACTGTCACTGATGCGCCGCCTGCAACCGGCGCTGCGCAAGGGTGACTGGAAAGTCACTGTCGCCATCCACAAAGGCAACCACGACGCCCGCTACCGCATTCTTGACATCTGGCCCGGCTATCACGAAGGCCGCCTTCTCGGCCTTGCAATCGACCTCGGCTCGACCACCATCGCGGCACATCTGTGTGACCTGCAAGACGGCTCAGTGTTGGCCTCCGCTGGCGTAATGAACCCCCAGATCCGCTTTGGCGAGGACCTCATGTCCCGCGTCTCCTATGCCATGATGAACCCCGGCGGCGATGTCGAGATGACCTCTGCCGTGCGCACCGCCATCAACGGCCTGATCCAAAGCATCTGCACCGAAGCGAAGGTTGACCCCAAGTCGATCTATGAACTGGTCTTCGTCTGCAACCCGGTCATGCACCACCTCCTCCTTGGCATTGACCCCGTCGAACTCGGCCAGGCCCCCTTCGCCCTCGCCACCTCGTCCAGCCTGTCCTTGGACGCCCGTGACCTGAACCTTGCCGCCGTCAACCACGCCGCCCGCGTCTATGTCCTGCCCTGCATTGCAGGCCATGTCGGTGCCGATTGTGCCGCTGTGGCGCTGTCCGAAGAACCCAACAAATCCAAGGATATGGTGCTGATCGTCGATGTCGGCACCAATGCCGAACTGCTTTTGGGCAATGAAACCCGCGTCCTCGCCTGCTCCTCCCCCACCGGCCCGGCGTTCGAGGGCGCGCAGATCTCTTCCGGCCAACGCGCCGCCCCCGGCGCCATTGAGCGGGTCGAGATTGATCCTGCCACCAAGGAACCCCGCTTCAAGGTGATCGGATCCGACCTGTGGTCCACCGACGCAGGCTTCTCCGCCGCCACCGCCTCCTCCGGCATCACCGGCATCTGCGGATCGGGCATCATCGAGGCTGTGGCCGAGATGCGCATGGCAGGCCTTGTCGACCAGCAAGGTCTGATCGGCTCCCCAGATCAGACCGGCACAGCCCGCGCCGTGCCCGAAGGGCGCACCCATTCCTACCTGCTGCATGACGCGACCGATCAGGGCGGCCCCCGCATCATGGTCACCCAAGGCGATATCCGCGCCATCCAACTGGCAAAAGCCGCCCTCTATGCCGGGGCCCGCCTGCTGATGGACGAAATGGGCATTGATAAAGTCGACCGTGTCACCCTCGCCGGGGCCTTTGGTGCCCACATTTCCCCCAAACACGCGATGGTGCTGGGCATGATCCCCGACGCCCCCCTTGACCGCGTCACCTCCGCCGGCAACGCCGCCGGCACCGGCGCACGCATTGCGCTCTGCAATGTCGCCGCCCGCAACCAAATCGAGGAAACCGTCCACCACATCCACAAGGTCGAAACCGCGATCGAACCGCGCTTTCAGGAGCATTTCGTCAACGCCACGGCCATCCCGCATGCCACCGACCTGTTCCCGCATCTGGTGGGCGTGGCCAACCTGCCGGAAAACAACTTCAACGCCAATTCCGGCACCGACGGCACCCGCCGCCGCCGCTGACACATCGGTTCGTCACCCGCCCCTGCGGGTGCGACCCGTGCTGCCACATAAGGCAGCACGGCAGCCGCGCAGGGAATTGCCCGCTTTCCACCTTGACGCGGCACCCCGTGGCCATTACCTCTCTTCCCGTCGCGGGTGTATCTCAATGGTAGAGAAGCAGCTTCCCAAGCTGATGACGAGGGTTCGATTCCCTTCACCCGCTCCACCAAGCTCATAATCGTGTGATTTCTCAATGGCTTATG
>CAMDHB010000361.1 GCA_945897655.1 Pseudorhodobacter antarcticus | reverse complement strand
CGCGCAGTCCGGTTAGCGTCAGCTTCAACCCGAAGGAGCCGCCATGGAAGCCAGCTTTTCCCGCCGCAAACTGTTGACCCCCACGGAATTGCGGGCGCTGACGGAACGGTCTGACCTCTATGGCGCCTTGCAGATGGGCAGCCATCTTGGGGCGATTTTGGTTGTAAGCGTGCTGCATGCGCAGGCGATGGGCACGGGTTGGGTCTGGGTCACCGGGGCGGCGCTGGGGGTTTTGCTGAACTTTCTGTATGCCGCCCAGTACGAACTCAGCCATGCGACCGTGTTCAAGACCCGCGTGGTCAACGAAATCTTTGGCCGCGCCATCGGCTTCATCCAGATCTTCCCGCGCGACTACGATCAGGTCATGCATTTCGCCCACCACCAATACACCCAAAACTGGGAGAAAGATGGCGAACTGGTCCGCGAACCCTATACGTTGACGACCTACCTTCTGTGGCTGGCAGGCGTAACCTATTGGCGCAACCGCATCTTCGGCGTCATCCGCCGGTCGCGCGGGATCATCATCGAGCCGTTCATCCGGGCCGAGGAGGAGGCCAAGATCATCCGCGAAAGCCGCATGCATGTGGCGGGCTATGCGCTGATCGGGCTGGTGGCCTTGGCGGCGGGGTCCTGGGCGCCGCTGACCTTTTGGCTGATCCCCATGATCCTGACCAAACCCGTGCATCAGTTGCAAAACACCATCGAACATCTGGGGTTGAGCCACGAGGATGACATTCTGGAAAACACCCGCTCCACCCGCACAAACGCGTTCTTCCGCTGGCTCTGCTGGCAGATGCCCTATCACACGGCCCACCACACCTTTCCCGCCGTCCCCTTCTGGAAACTGCGTGACCTGAACGCCAAGATCGAGGCGGCGGCGGGCACCGTCCACCGCATGGGCTGGATCGAGTTTCAGATTGAGGTGATCCGCAAACTGAGGACCAAGGACGAGGGCCAATACCCGATGAATGAGGTTTGGGTAATCCCGACCACAGGCGGCAGAACCAGAAGGATGGCAGCGGAATGAGAAGGCTCAAGGTCTATACCTCGCTGTGGGCGATGCAGCCGCATGACCCTACGGGCGTGAAACTGCCCTTCGATCAGGTGTGCGAGATGGTCGCGGGGGCCGGGTTTGACGGCATGGCGATTGATCTGGGCGCGTCGGATGTGGCGGTGGCCCATGCCGTGCGGCCGCATATGCAGCGCGTGGGGCTGACGCCGTTGATCGTGGCGTTTCCGAAGACCATCGAAAGCCTTGAGGACACGCTGCTGATGGCCCGCGACTTTGGCGCGCCCTTTGTCGATGTGATCGGCCAGGTGATGCCGCTGGCGATTGACGACATGGTGCCAGTGATCGAGACGTGGATGGGCATGGCCGACCGCATCGGCGTTCCGGTGCAGTTCGAAACCCACCGCAACTGCATCACCAATGACCTCTATGTCACCCTGCAACTGCTGGACCGTATCCCGGGCATGCGCATCTGCGCCGACCTGTCGCATTATGTGGTGGACCGCGAATTCTGGTTCCCCCTGTCGGCGCATGACATGGGGCTGATGAGCCGCATCCTGCAACGGTCCGACAGCTTTCAGGGCCGGGTCGCCAGCCGTCAGCAGATCCAGTTGCAACTGCATTTCCCGCAGCATCAGAAATGGGTCAACCTCTTCAAGGGCTGGTGGCGCGAAGGGCTGGCCGACTGGCGGGCGCGGAACCCGACGGGCGACTGCATCTTTGTCTGCGAACTTGGCCCCCCCGAATACGCCATGACCGGCCCCGATGGGCGCGAGATGTCGAACCGCTGGGAAGAGGCGCAGCTGATCAAGACCTGGGTGCGCGAGATCTGGGACGAGTTGGGCGGCGACGCCTGAGCCAGTGTGACCAAGATGGGCAAGCCCACGCTTTGCCAGGGCAAAGCGCGGAACTGCCCATCCTACAAGGGGGAAGACCATGATCCACGAATTGCGCATCTACACCTGCCTGCCCGGGCAAATACCCCGCCTCCTGCGGCGGTTCGAAACCCTGACCCTGCCGATCTGGCAGCGCCTTGGCATTCTCCATGCCGGGTTCTGGACCACGGTTCTGGGGCCGAACAGCAATGACCTGACCTATCTGATCCAGTGGGACTCGCTGGCCGACCGTGAGGCGAAATGGGCGGTTTTCGTCGCTGATCCCGAATGGCTGGCCGGTCGTGCCAAATCGGAAGAGGCCGGACCGATCGTGGCGAACATCGCCAGTTCCATCCTGCAGCCCGTGCCCTTTGCCCCGCCCCCGGGCGCGTGACCCCTTGTAGGATGGGCAGTTCGCCTTTCCCGACGGGGAAAGGCGGTTTGCCCATCCGGGTTACCGCTGCTCAGTCGTCGAACACCACGGCGCGGTGGATGTGCAGGCCGGGCAGGGTGACCGTAAAGCTGCCATCGCCATTGTCGGTTGCTGTCACAGCGTCGCCCGTCATCGCGTCATAAACGCGCGACGGGGCATGCGGCAAGCGCACCGTGGCGCTGACGGGGCCAAGGGCCGGGATATCCTCGATCATCTCCATCACCCTTGTGCCGCCGGTCGTGGGCAGCGCCTTGCCCCGGATCTGGGCAAAACCGCAGAGCAGGTGCAGCACATGCCGCCCCGGCTGGCGGGTCAGGCTGGCGCGGCCGGCGGTCGGCAGGGTGGTGCTCAATACGGGGTCGGGCAGCAGGCGTGAGAGCAGGCCCCGGATCACATGGCGGTACAAGGGCTGCCCCGCCGCGCCATACATCCGGAAAATCGGATAGGCGACATAGGCCAGCCGCCCATGCAGCGTGACGGCGGGGCCAAGGGGCGCCGCGTTCGGGTCATCCGGCGTATGCTGGTGGGACGAGAAGTGGCGGTAGCTGCGGTTGAAATAGGGTGGCAGGATCTGTGCCAAGACCTGCGCGCCCGTCGCCGTGACCCGCTGCGATGTGTCATAGCAGACAAAGGGGCTGGTCACGAGGGCAGGGTCCAGGCCGGGGCCGGCCTGCATGTAGCTGGGATTGAAGGGCATCGCCTCCGCCTGCGGTTTCACCCCGAAATCCAGCGCATCCGACCCAAGCCCGGCGTGGTAGGAGGCGATCAAGCTGCCACCCCCGGCCACAAAGGCGGCGAGTTTACCCGCCAGCGCGGGCGACAGGGGAATCTCATCCGGCAGCAGGATCACGCGATACTCCTGAAACCGCGCCAGACTGTCGATGATGTCAAAGTTCTGGTGCATCTCCAGCATCATCTGCGCCGCGCCATCATCGCTGGGGTGGTTGCGGTTGCTGCCGGGGTTCAGGTGTTCGGCCGACAGGATGGCGATCTGGCTGATCTGCTTTGCCCCTTCCAGAAACGGCTCCATCGCCTGCACCCGCGCATAGGCGGGGGCAATGCTGCGGTAGGTGTCGGGGTTGATCGCGCCCGAGGGGTGCAACTGATCCCCCACCAGACATTTCGACCCCAGCGCCATCATCTGCGCGCATTCGTAATCCAAGGCATCCGGGTGCTTGAACCCGCCGAACTCGCCCCAGGAGGTGTGGAATTTCCCGGTGTGCGAGACGTAATCAAGGCCTTTGGTCGCCGCATACCGGGCCGAGGACGGGAAATGGTCATAGCCCCAACCGCCCGTGGGCAGGCTTTCCAGCTCTAGATGGCTGTAATCCTCCAGCGCCGTTGGGTCCACTTTGCTGATGTGGCCAAAGTTGTAGTAAACGCCCATCCCCGGAAACTCGGCCCGCAGCGCGGTGCTGGTTTCATGGCGGAAGCGGCGGTTGACAGCCATGTCATTGGTCAACCGGTCC
>CAMDHB010000360.1 GCA_945897655.1 Pseudorhodobacter antarcticus | reverse complement strand
GCGTTCTGGATGTTATGCCGCGCCCGCCCGCCCAGCGCGATAGGCAGGTCCGCCACCGCAATCACCGGGGTCATCTCGGCCCCATCAAAGAACACCAGCGTTTCGTCCTCAAGCCAGCAGCAGGGCCCCGCACCCGCCCGCAACTGCGCCGCCTGCCGCGACAGCGCGAACCACCACGCCGGACCCGTGGCCTGCGCCACGACCACCGGATCATCGGCATTCAGCACCAACACCCCCCCCGGCGCCAGCCCCCGCCGCAACGCGAACTTGGCTTCGGCCAGGGCTTCAACCGTGTTGACGCCATATTCCCCCAGATGATCGGCTGCGACATTCAACACCGACGCCGCCCGCGCCTGTTGCACAGGCAACCCACGCCGCAAGATGCCACCCCGCGCCACCTCTAGGATACCCATCTCCAGCGCCGTGTCGCGCAGCAGCATCCGCGCGCCCCCCGGCCCCGAAAAATCGCCTTCCTCCAGAATGCGGCTGCCAATCTGCACCACATCGGTCGAGGTCAGCCCCGTCACGATCCCCGCAGCCCGCCCAATGGCCGCACACAGCCGCGTGGTCGTGGTCTTGCCATTCGTCCCGGTGATCAGGGCGACGGGGATGTTGTGCAAGCGGTCCCACTCCACAGCCTCAGGCCGGGGCAGGTCGCCCACGGGCCAGCTTTGCGAACCCACCCCGTGCCCCAACGACACCGAATCCTCATCACACAGCGCATCCAGCCCCCGCGCCTTGGCCGCCGCCACCAGCGCCAGCAACGCGGGATTGGCCTCCGCCGCCATCTCGGCCTTCAGGGTCGCCACTGCCGCCACAAAGTCGCCCGGAGGCTGATCCAGCAAGTCCGCCGCACAGAAATGCCATGCCGCCTCGGCCACTCCGACACTTGCATAAAGTTGGTCCAGGGGGGCCGAAATGGCCAGCGTGATGCCGCCCAGAAAGGGGTGCGCCTTGACATGCTCCGCCCCCCAACCCACGGCATCCAGCACGCGCCGGGCGTGCAGGTGCCACAAATGGCTGACCTGGCCCTGCTCTACTTCGGTAAAGAACACATCCAGCACCGCACCGGGATGGTCCCACAGCATACCCGGCCCAGTCAGCCGCCGCCCCTCGGGTGCGGGCAACGCCTCTGATGACACCATGTTCAACCTGTATCTGCCTTGCATGTGCCTGACCTGTCCGCCTCAGTCCGCCGCCTCACCCGCGCCACGCGCCAACCTGACCCCGCGCTCATCCCGGATCAGGGTGTCGCCGTCGCCGATCAACGCCTCAACCCCCTCGGTCCCCTGTTGCAGCTTCAGGGGTATCGGCGCAGGGCTGCCACCTTCGGGCTTCTTGAAATAGATGATCTGTTTCCAGCATCCAGCCGTGTCATCGCCATTGATCACCACCAGATCCCCCTCACGCGCCATATTCAGCGCATGGTCCAGCGCCTCATGCTCGACCGGTGAAATCATGATGGCATCGGGCGACACCCCGTTCGCAATCAACCCCGCGCGCAATAACTGCGGGATCTCGTCATAGCCACGCCCGCGCCGGTTGGCATCAGCCTTGCAGATGAAATAATCGAAATGCGGCGCCAGAATCCGGGTAGACTCCGCCACATCCTGATCGCGCCGGTCGCCCGGAACCGAGACGACCAGAATACGCTTGCCCTGAATATCCAAGCGGTCCACCAGATCCGACAACGCGGCAAAGGCGGCCGGGTTATGGGCATAGTCCAGGATCACCTTGAACGGATGCTCGTCAAACACGTTGGTCCGCCCCGGCACTTGGAAGAAGCTGGTGTCAAACGTCCGCAGCCCATGCCGGATATTGTCCAGATCGACGCCAAAACTATACGCCATCGCCGTCGCAAACATGGCATTGCTGACGTTGTACATGGCCTTGCCTTCCATCGTCGCGGGGATCAGATGCGACCACAGCACCGGCAGATGCGTGCCGTTGTTATAGATCGTGATCATCTCGCCATTCATGCCGCGTTCCAGCACGACCGCACGGCCACCGGACCGTATATGCTCCTTGACCAGCGTGTGGTTGGATTTGGTGGTGACATAGCAGATGTGCTTGGCACTGGCGAAATCGGCCATCCGAAGGCAATGGATGTCATCGGCATTCAGAACCACCGTGTCCGTCGCCGTCTCGATCACCACCCGCTTGACCTTGGCCAGTTCTTCAACCGTGTTGATCCCGCCCAGACCCAGATGATCCTCGGTCACATTCAGGCACGCCGCCACATCCGACCGGGAATACCCCAGACCCGCCCGCACAATTCCGCCCCGGGCCGTCTCCATCACCGCAAAGTCGATCGACGGATCGCGCAGCACCATCTGGGCCGAGGTGGGGCCTGTCATATCGCCCTTCACCGTCATCTTGCCGTCGATATACACCCCATCGGTCGAGGTCATGCCGACGATCCGCCCGCTGGATTTCATGATATGGCCCAGCATGCGGCTGGTCGTGGTCTTGCCGTTCGTCCCGGTGATCGCCCCAATGGGAATGCGCGCCCCTGATCCGGGCGGGAACAGCATGTCGATGACCTTGCCCGCCACATCACGCGGCTGGCCTTCCGACGGCGACACATGCATCCGGAACCCCGGTGCTGCGTTCACCTCGACAATCGCCCCACCGATTTCCTTGTAAGACCGGGTGATGTCGTCAATCAGGAAATCGACCCCCGCCACGTCCAGCCCAATCGCCTTGATCGCCCGCTCGGCCATGTCCTTGTTGTCGGGATGCACCACATCCGTCATGTCAATCGCCGTCCCCCCGGTGGACAGGTTGGCGGTTGACCGCAGGAACAAAACCTTCCCCTCGGGCAGAACCGTTTCCGCCGTCACCCCCGCCTCATCCATCAACCGCTGTGCTTGCGCGTCCAGTTCAAGCCGTGTCAGCACCTTTTCATGGCCAATCCCGCGGCGGGGGTCCGAGTTCACGATGTCGATCAACTGCGTGATCGTGCTGCGACCATCCCCCACCACATGCCCCGGCACTCGTTTGGCCACGGCCACCAGCGCGCCATTGACCACCAGCATCCGGTGATCATAGCCTGAAATGAAGCTTTCCACGATCACGGCACTGGTTTTGCCCTGCGCATAGGCCTCACCATGCGCAATCTCGATCTGCTCGGGCGTGGTCAGGTTGATCGACACGCCCCTGCCGTGGTTGGCATCCAAGGGCTTCACCACCACCGGATAGCCTATCCGCTCTGCCGCGCGCACCGCTTCCTTGGCGCTGTAGACCAGACGCTGCTTCGGCACCGGCAGACCCAGATCGTTCAACAACCGGCTGGTTTCCGATTTGTCGCCAGCAATTTCCACCGCAATGCTGCGCGTCTCGCTGGTGATGGTCGCCTGAATCCGCTTTTGAAACTTGCCATGCCCGAACTGCACCAGCGAATAGTCGTTCAAGCGAAGCCACGGAATATCCCGCCCCTCAGCCGCCTTGACCAGTGACCCGGTCGATGGCCCGAACTCCCGACGTTGGGCCGACAAGACAAAGCGTTTCAACTCGGCGTCCCAATCGAACTCAGGGTCAAACTCATGCTCGACCTGCGCCTTCAACGCATCAGGCAGCAGATGCATCAGCAGACGCAACGCCAACACACCGGCATCGAGCCCCACATCGCGCTGACCATAGGCATAGACCATGTTGTACTGGCCATGCACCCCGTTCGACCGCGTCCGCCCAAAGCTGACATCCGACCCCGCCGCGCCCTGAATCTCCAGCGCCACATGCTCCATCACATGCCCCAGCCAGGTTCCGCCATCCTCGCGCAACCGCCG
>CAMDHB010000359.1 GCA_945897655.1 Pseudorhodobacter antarcticus | reverse complement strand
CCATCCCGAACAAGGGCCATATGTGCGGCCATGACGGCCACATGACCATCCTGATGGCGCTTGCCCGCCTGATCAGCCGCAAGCGCCCTGCGACGGGCCGTGTGATCCTGATGTTCCAACCGGCCGAGGAAAACGGATCAGGTGCCGCCGCCGTCCTCGCCGACCCCCGCTTTGCTGCGCTGAAACCCGATTGGGCCTTTGCCTTGCACAACATGCCGGGCGTGCCGATGGGCCATGCCACCCTGCGCACCGGCACGATGATGTGCGCAAGTCAGGGCATGAAGGTCCTGCTGACCGGCAAGACCTCCCACGCCTCCATGCCCGAAACCGGCACCTCGCCCGTCCATGCCGTGGCCCGCCTGATCCCGGCCCTCCTCGCCCTCGGCCCCGGCGGCCCGTTGGATGAACACTTCCGCATGGTCACCATCACCCACACCCGCATTGGTGAGCCCGCCTTCGGCATCAGCCCCGGTTACGGCGAACTTTGGGCCAAACTCCGCACCCGCGACGACGGCCCGATGGCCGCCATGCGCGCTGCCGCCGAGGCCCTCGTTCGCGAGGAGGCCGCCCGCGATGGCCTGGCCGTGGCCTTTGCCACCCAGGACGACTTTGCCGCCACCGTCAACGACGCCGACGCCATTACCCGCCTGACCTCCGCCCTTGATGCCCTGAACATCCCCCACGACGACCGCAACCTGCCCCTGCGCGGGTCCGAAGATTTCGGGCGCTTCGGGGTGGATGGCACCAAGATGGCCATGATGTTCCTGGGCTCTGGCGAAAAACACCCCCAGCTTCACAACCCCGACTACGACTTCCCCGACAGCCTGATCCCCTTGGGTGCCGCCCTGTTCCAAAGGGTGATGACTGATATTCTGGGCTGAACCCTGCAAGACGGCGCTTGCCCCAGGTCAAACCTGACCCGATATAGAGCGGATGAACCTGCCAGCCGGATTCTTGGACGACCTTCGCACCCGCACATCCCTGTCACAGGTGGTGGGCCGCAAGGTCACATGGGACGCCCGCAAATCCAACCCCGGCAAGGGCGACCTTTGGGCGCCATGCCCCTTCCATCAGGAAAAGTCGCCGTCCTTCCACGTCGATGACCGCAAGGGGTTCTATTACTGCTTTGGTTGCCACGCAAAAGGCGACGCCGTCACCTTCGTCAAGGAAACCGAAAACGTCAGCTTCATGGAGGCGGTCGAGATTCTGGCGCGCGAGGCTGGCATGCCCATGCCCGCCCGCGACCCCATCGCCGCCCAAAAGGCCGACCGCCGCACCGAACTTAGCAAAGTGATGGAGGAGGCGTTCAAATGGTTCCGCCTGCAACTGAAAACCTCCGCCGCAGCCGACGCCCGCGCCTACATCGCTCGGCGCGGCCTGTCTCCGGCAGCGCAAGACCGCTGGGAAGTGGGCTTTGCCCCTGACCAGCGCCAAGGCCTGTTCCAAGCCCTGATCCAAAAGGGCATCACCCCCGACCTCATCGTCGAATCCGGCCTTTGCGCCAAACCCGACGACGGCGGTGCCCCCTATGACCGCTTTCGCGGCCGCATCATCTTTCCCATCCGCGACGGGCGGGGCCGCGCGATCAGTCTTGGCGGCCGGGCGATGGACCCGAACGCACGCGCCAAATACCTGAACGGCCCCGAAACCACCCTGTTCGACAAGGGCCGCAACCTGTTCAACCACGGTCCCGCGCGTGAGGCGGCGGGCAAGGGTCAGCCCCTGATCGTCGCTGAAGGCTATATGGATGTCATCGCCCTGGTCGAGGCTGGTTTCAAATCCGCCGTCGCCCCCCTTGGCACCGCCGTCACCGAAGACCAGTTGAAACTGATGTGGCGCATCCATGATGAACCCATCATCGCGCTGGATGGCGACAAGGCCGGCATCGCCGCCGCCCTGCGGGTGGTCGACCTTGCCCTGCCGCTGCTTGAATCCGGCAAGGGCCTGCGCTTTGCCATCCTGCCCACCGGCCTTGACCCCGACGACCTGATCAAGGCCCAGGGGGCCTCCGCCATGCAAAAGGTGCTGGATGACGCCCAACCAATGGTCACGCTCCTGTGGCGCCGCGAAACCGAAGGGCGCAGCTTTGACAGCCCCGAACGAAAAGCGGCCTTGGACAAAACCCTGCGCGCCGCCCTGACCCGCATCACCGACCCCTCGATCCGCAGCCATTACGGCGAGGAGATCAAGCGCCTGCGGCTGGACCTGTTCGGCACCCGCGCCCGCCAGAACTGGCAACCCCAACAGCGCAAGGGCCGCTTCACCGAAGCCCCCCAGAACGCCCTTGCCGCCACAAAAGGCTCACTCCTCGCCACCGCCCCCGACCGCATTGACGAGGTTCTGCGCGAAGCCGTGATCCTTGCCACCCTGATCACCCACCCCACCCTGATCCCGCGCTTTGAATCCGCCCTGGAACGCATCGACCTGACCGGTGACGGCCACGCCGCGATCCGTGACATCCTGCTGTCCCACATGGACCCCACCACGGTTGAAGATCGCCTGCGCCGCGCAGCGCCCGCTGCCCTTGACGCCTTGATGTCGCGCCCCCATGTGCTGATCGCGCCCCCCGTGCGCAACCGTGCCGACGCCGACCTTGCCACCCTGTGCCTTGCCGAAGAACTGGCCAAACTGGACGCCCGTCGCGGTGCCCGCCGCGAAATTGACGACGCCATCGAAGACTTGACCGGCATCGCCGATGAAGGCCTGACCTGGCGGCTGTCCCAAGCCTCTGCCGCCCGCCACCGGGCGGACCATCCACCTCGCGCCGATGCGGCCGAACTTGGCGAAGACCGCGCCGCAATGTCGAACCATTTACAGAGCCTTATCAACTCCAAGGTATGGGAAAAGAAAAAGCACTGATCGCCCCTGCACCTTACCTGTGATTCGCGCTATCTACTTTGGTCACCGTATGATTCGCCGCTGATTCGCCCAACTGATTCGCACCTCTGGAGCACCCATGGCCGCCAAAGACACCGAAGACGCAAAGCCCGAAAGCGAAGAGACGGATGTCTCGCTGGACATGAGCCAGTCGGCGGTCAAGAAGATGATCGCCGATGCGCGGGAACGCGGCTATATCACCTATGATCAGTTGAACACCGTCATGCCGCCCGAGCAGGTCAGTTCAGAGCAGATCGAGGACGTCATGTCGATGCTGTCCGAAATGGGCATCAACATCATCGAGAATGACGAGGCTGAAGAGGGCGAAGTTGTCGGCGGCGATCTGGTCGAGACGACATCCACCTCGCGCGATGTGGCTGTGGTCACCACCACCACCGAAACGCTGGACCGCACCGATGACCCGGTGCGCATGTACCTGCGCGAAATGGGCTCGGTCGAACTGCTGAGCCGCGAAGGCGAAATTGCCATCGCCAAGCGGATCGAGGCTGGCCGCAACACGATGATCGCCGGGCTTTGCGAATCGCCCCTGACCTTTCAGGCCATCATCATCTGGCGCGACGAACTTCTGTCCGAAGACATCCTGCTGCGCGATGTGATCGACCTTGAAGCCACCTTTGGCCGTTCCCTTGACGGTGAAGACGGCATGGTGGGTGAAGGGCTTGAAGGCGTCGACATGGCCGCCGCCCCCCGCCGCCCGGGTTCGGACGAGCCGGAACTGGACGCCGACGGCAACCCCCTGATGGGCGCCTCGGATGACGATGACGAGGATGACGACGGCGCAGCCATGTCCCTGGCCGCGATGGAAGCAGCGCTGAAGCCCAAGGTTCTGGAAACCCTGGACCTGATCGCCCGCGACTTTCGCCGATGATCGCACGCACACGCGCCAGCAATTCGCCTTCTGCATCGTCTGCGTGTTC
>CAMDHB010000358.1 GCA_945897655.1 Pseudorhodobacter antarcticus | reverse complement strand
AATCGGAAGATGATTGAGGCCGGCCCTTCCTGCTGACCAACAATATACCTTGTAAAGCCCGGCGACGCCGTATTCGTCTGACAACACCTGCCGATGGCATCAACGTCGGCGCGTCCTCATGTCGAAACGAATGGCGCCATCGGACTGCGCGCCAGGGATATGACGCTCGCCCGCCGTCACCTTCGATATGATGCGCCTCCGGTGTGAAATGTCGGTCATATCGCCGAAATGCAGGTGGAGCCGTGTCTTTTAGGCGTGCGGGTCCTCATCAATTCAATCAACGCGGGACGCATTGAAGAACGATGCCCGGCGTTTGATGCCATCCACTTCATCTCCCTTTCCAAGCAGAAATTCAGCCAGATAGGAGGCGTCTTGCCTTGTCTTTGCAGTGACAAATGCCCTTTTCAAAACTGGAACTCCATATCCTGAGGTTGTCTATTCAACCCATTCATAGGGTACTGCACCGATTTGTGCAGCCATGTGCCCAAAACCCGACGACTTTGTCAAAATCAGGTAGCTGCACCGTGATAGCAGCATCAAATCATACATCGCATCGCGAACACCCTCTTCATTGTCACGCCCCTTGCTCTCGGTGAAAACACATCTGTTCCCGAAATGGTCCAAAAACGGGGCAAGTTCACCGCGCGTCGCGTCAGAGGCCAGGTAAATGCTCGCGTCAGGGCGGGCCGCCAATGCGATCTTGGCGGCGGTGATGTAATGCTCGGTTGGAACGGACATGCCAAATCTGACGAAATCGCCACGGCGCAACTGCACCCCGATCATCGGGCATCCCCAAGCGGCAACAGTGGTCGCCACACGGCTTTTGATGTCATCTCGGATATTCAGCGTTTGGGCAAAAAGGTCCGCAAATTTCTGTGCCCCGCCGATCCGTTCGGTCAGGTGGTGCATATGTGCATATTGCCAGTCCAGATCCAGAATCAGCAGATCGCTAGGATCGCCCTTCATGTCTGAAATTTCCGCACTTGCCCTGTTGCGCGCCACATCGTACCCCACCACCCGCTTTGTCTGGTAAGACCATGCCAGCGCCGAATTGCTGAATATATCTTCAAAACTGGCATGGCATTCCGGGGTTTTGTACCAGACCGGTACAAGTGTCCTGCCGAGTTCGTTGGCATAATGTGCCGCCATCACATGGGCTTTGAAGCGGTTGGTCAGGCCCTGCATCACCAGATAGGTCACATATTTCCGGCCATCGCTCCCTTGGCGAATATCACGTCGCAGACCGCGCAGCATGCGCCGCCGCCGAATCGCTGTCCGAGCCTTCTTGATCTGGTCAAGTTCAGCGGCAGGTACGATGGATTTGACGGTTTCACGAAGCGAGTTGAACATGAAATACGACACTAACCAAGATGCCCCAATTGGCCTGCCTCGTGGCGCGAAGTCTGCCTGAGGCTGCCCGCCAATCAACCGACATTCCCCAGATTGGCGGCCTAATGACTGCAAGATGGCCCGATTTTGCCTGCCGATCAAGTGTCTCGTGCCGCAGACGGCGCGGGCGTGAAGCACGAGGCTTGCTCCGATCTCGATCAACTTTGTCTGCAAGCGGTTCAGCGACCAGTCCGCCATTGCGTCCGGCAATTCAATGCAGCGCAGGAAGTTTCCAGATACAGTTGAGACGCCCGCACCCCGGGAAAACCTTCGACCCCAGATCGTTCCGCGACCCTTCGCTGAAAAGCGATCATCGCCCACTGCAACCACGACCCCGCCCCGTCGCTGACACGCGGATGGAATCGCCTCTGACCTGCCCAGTGCCCGGGAACTGCACACCCAGGCACATTCTGATCCGTCACTCGCTGCCCGGCACCACGATCTTGGGTGGCTCCAACCCAAAGGCCGGGGCCTGCAACCCAAGGCCCGGCATCTTGGGCACCACAATCTCGATATTCGTGGTGTCCACGACCGGCCCCTTGTAGTGCATCACCATCTGCGGAAACGCGATCACGATCCCGATCATCACCACTTGAATGATCACGAAGGGGACAGCACCCCAATAGATCTGCCCCGTGGTCACCGGGGCCGTCATCAGCCCTGTCACCCGGTCGGAGTAAGGCACCTTGGGGGCGACCGACCGCAGGTAGAACAGCGAGAAGCCGAACGGCGGATGCATGAAGCTGGTCTGCATGTTCACCCCCAGAATGATCCCGAACCAGATCAGATCAATGTCCAGCGCCAGCGCCGCAGGCACCAACAAGGGCACGATGATGAACGCCAGTTCAAAGAAATCTAGGAAAAACGCCAGCAGGAACACCAGCACCGACACCGCAATCAGGAACCCCAACTGCCCACCCGGCAAGGACGTCAGCAGATGCTCGACCCAGATATGGCCGTTGACGCCATAGAACGTCAGCGAAAACACCCGCGCCCCGATCAGGATGAACATCACGAAGGACGACAGCCGCGTGGTAGCCGCCAGCGCCTGCTTGATGACGGTCATGTTGAGCCGCCCCTTGATCCCCGCCAGGATCAACGACCCCACCGCCCCCATCGCCCCCCCCTCGGTCGGGGTGGCGATGCCAAGGAAGATCGTGCCCAGCACCAGGAATATCAGCGCCAAGGGCGGCACCAGCACGATGATGACCTGGCTCGTCAGCCGCGACATCAGGTTCATCCCCATGCCACGGTCCACCAGCGCCGCGACATAGATCACCACCACGGCAACCGACGCCCCCAGAATCCCCGCACTGCCGCCATGCGCCTCACGGAAGTACTGCGTGGCTGCATAGGATATCGCCACCCCCGCCACCGTCGCCACCACCAGCGAGATTACCCCGGTCCCAAGCGTCCGCGCCTCCTTGGGCAAGGCGGGGGCCCAGCTTGGCCTGATCAGCGTGATGACCAGCACATAGGCCACATAGAACGCCGTCAGCACCAACCCCGGGATGATCGCGCCCTTGTACATGTCGCCCACTGACCGGCCCAACTGGTCAGCCAGGATGATCAGCACCAAGGACGGCGGAATGATCTGCGCCAGCGTCCCCGACGCCGCAATCACCCCGCTGGCCAACCGCCGATCATAGCCATAGCGCAGCATGATCGGCAACGAAATCAACCCCATCGCAATCACCGACGCCGCCACAACCCCCGTCGTCGCCGCCAACAGCGCCCCCACAAAGATCACCGCATAGGCGAGGCCCCCGCGCACCCGGCCGAACAACTGCCCCACCGTCTCCAGCAAATCCTCGGCCATGCCCGACCGTTCCAGCACGATCCCCATGAAGGTGAAGAACGGAATGGCCAGCAACGTGTCGTTCTGCATCACCCCCCAGAACCGTTCGGGCAGCGCATATAACAGCGGCCAGTCCAGCGTGATCTGCCCCTCCGACACCGGGGCCAACCACACTCCGATCACGAAAAACACCAACCCATTCGCCGCCAGGGAAAACGCCACCGGGTACCCCAGCAGCAGGAAGATGACCAAGGACGCGAACATGATCGGCGCCATGTCCATGGCGATGATTTCCATCATGGCTTGACCCCCTTCGCAATCGCCTCGGCCAGTTGTTCACCCTCCAACTCCGCCGCCTGATGGGCGGAAACAAAGGGCGTGGGATCCTCCATATCCCCCGTCATCACCGCGATTTTCTTGATGATTTCCGAAACGCCCTGCACCGTCAGCAGCACGAACCCGCCCAGCAGCAACGCCTTGGCCGGCCACAGGATCAACCCGCCCGAATTGTTGGAAACCTCGCCGGTCGAGTACGACAGCAGGAAATACGGCACCAGGTAGATGTCCATCAGAATGACAAAAGGCATCAGGAAAAACACATGGCCGAACAGGTCGATCCAGTGCTGCGTTCG
>CAMDHB010000357.1 GCA_945897655.1 Pseudorhodobacter antarcticus | reverse complement strand
CTTGATGAAAAGCAATGCCTGGAACACTTTGACGGGGGAGCATTTGAAAAGATGGGCTACTTTTCAGCTTATGAAGAGTCCCTCGAAGAACTCGCTCGGCGCAGTGCCGAGGTTGATGTGCCTTTCCTGGCTGAGTTTAAGGATCTTTTGCTGGGATACCCCTGCATGCTTACGTTCAACCATCCAACCTCAAACGTCCTGATAGATTATGCACGGAAAATTGCTCAGGTGATTTCCGCAAAGACAGGTGCAGTCATGGCCGATTTTCCTGTCAGCCCTTATAACTTACCCAATTTTCTGTCTGAAGGTCTGATTTGGCCAATCTAGCCAGCCTTGGCAGCAAAGCATCTTGCCGGCAAATATGGCAGCCTTTGGTTTCGGTGTGACCTGAAAGAAGGACACCCGCGAATGATACATGTCAAAGATCTGATTGCCAGAGAGTTTAAAGTCTACGCGCAAATGGACAGAGCAAAGATCGAAAAGACGCCGCAGTTCCCGGCGATTGCCAAAGTATTGAACGCAATAACCTGATCTTGCGGCGACCGCCTCAAGATTTTAGGAATTTCACCAAGGCCGCCGTCGAGCCATCCTTGCCCGCGGTGCCCTGTTTCCCCTCAAGGATCGGTTGCAACGCCAAAGCCAGTTCCTTGCCCAGTTCCACCCCCCACTGATCGAACGAATTGATCCCCAGGATCACCCCTTCGACAAAGACCCTTTGTTCATAAAGCGCCACGATCTGACCCAGAACGAAGGGAGTCAGTTTGGGGTAAACCAGCGTGGTCGAGGGGCGGTTACCCGGAAACACGCGGTGGCGGGCCTGCATATCCAACTCCGTGCCAGTCAGACCCTTTTTCGCCATGATCTCCGTCGCTTCGGCCAGTGAGCGGCCACGCATCAGCGCTTCGGACTGGGCAAGGCAGTTGGCAACCAGCAGTAGGTGTTGGTGGGCAAGTTCGAGTTCGTGGCCCTGTTTGGCCACAAGGAATTCGCAGGGCACGGTGCGGGTGCCCTGATGGATCAACTGATAAAAGGCGTGCTGGCCATTGGTGCCGGGTTCACCCCAGACCACTGGGCCGCTTTCGGTTTGCAGGTCGGACCCATCCATCGCCACGCGCTTGCCGTTACTTTCCATCTCCAACTGTTGCAGATAGGCGGGCAAGCGCAGCAGGCGTTGGTCATAGGGCAGCACGGCGCGGGTCGTGTGACCACAGATCTGGTTGTGCCAGATACCGACCAAGGCCAGCAGGACTGGCATGTTTTGGGCAAAGGGTTCGGACAGGAACCGCTCATCCATGTCACGCCCACCTTTCAGGAACTCGCCAAAGGCCTCAGGCCCGACCGCCAGCATCAACGCCAGACCGATTGGCCCCCACAGGGAATAGCGGCCACCGACCCAATCTTCGAACCCGAAAACCCGGGCGGGATCAATGCCATAGGCGGCGGTCTTGTCGGCTGCGGTCGAGACGGCGGCGAACTGCGCTCCGGGATTGGCGACCTTCTGCGCCATCCAGGCCTTGGCCGTATCGGCATTAGTCATGGTTTCAATCGTGGTGAAGGTCTTTGAGGCGACGATCACCAGCGTCGTCTCGGGGTTCAGCCCCGCCAGCGTATCGGCAATATGCGCACCATCCACGTTTGAGACATAATGGACGCGCGGCCCATCATGAGAGGGCGCAAGCGCCGCCGTCGCCATAACCGGCCCCAGATCAGACCCGCCGATACCAATGTTGACCACATCGGTGATCGCGCCGCCCTGCCCCGTGAACCGGCCAGAGCGGACATCTTCGGCAAAAGCTGTCATCCGGGCGCGGATGGCATGGACCTGCGGCATCTGATCGACACCATCGACCATCACCTTGACGCCCTCAGGGGCACGCAAGGCCGTGTGCAGCACCGCCCGCCCCTCGGTCACGTTGATCTTGTCACCGGCAAACATCGCATCGCGCTTCGCGGCCACGCGGGACTGTTCGGCCAGATGCAGCAGCAGCGCCAGTCCGGTGGCATCAATATTGGTCTTGGAAAAATCCAGCATCATCTCGCCCGCCTGGACCGAGAATTGCCCGGCCCGCAACGGGTCTGCAAACAAATCCATGATCCCGCGCGCCGCCACGCCAGCGTGATGATCGCGCAGGGCCTGCCATTTGTTCTGCGTCATGCTCGTGTACCTCCAGTTACTCGGCCCAATGAACAACGGCCCTGTCAAGCACCACCTTGATCGGCGCCTCGGCCTCGGTCAACGTCAGGGCCCGCTCCAGCGCAGCCCGCTTGGCGGTGCCGGTGATCAACACGTGGATATGCTGTGCAGCCCGCAGAACCGGCGCTGTCAGGGTGATCCGCGGCTCCCCCGCGCCCGCCGCCCTGAGCGCCATAAGGATGGGCGCAACTGGTGCCAGAGCCTCGGCCAGACGGTCGGCACCGGGGAAAAGGCTGGCCGTGTGCATATCTTCGCCCATACCCAGCAGCAGCACGTTGATCGGCAGATGGCGGGCAATGCCCTGCCCCAGCAGATCCATCGCCTCCTCGGGCTCGAACAACGGCGCATAAAGCGGCAACAGACGGGCCTTGGCCGCGTATCCTTGCAACAGCCGTTCGCGCAAGAGGCGGGTGTTGGAGCGTGGGCTTTCCTCGCCTACCCAGCGTTCGTCATTCAAGACGACCGAGACGCGGGCCCAGTCCAGATAGGTTTCCGCCAGCAGGTCGAATACCGGGCCCGGGGTCGTGCCACCGGGCACCGACAGGGTTGCCCGCCGCGTGCTCAATGCCGCGCGCAACTGGTCAGCAATGGCCGCTGCCACCCCCTCCATCAGCGCATCGCGTGTTGGATAGGTGATCATCCCTTGATCTCGCGCCAGCGGCGTCCGTCGCGGTGCAGAAGCATCAGTGCATCCTCGGGCCCCGAGGTGCCGGGGTCATAGCCCTGCGGCTTGTCGCCCCGCGCCTCCCATCCTTGGATGATCGGGTCGGTCCAAGCCCAGGCGGCCTCCACCTCATCCCCGCGCATGAACAGGGTCTGGTTGCCCCGGATCACATCCATGATAAGCCGTTCATAGGCATCGGGCACATCTTCGGCATCGGCCCCCAGAGCAGAGGCAAAAGACATATCCAAGGGCACCTGCATCAGGCGCATGCCGCCGGGACCCGGTTCCTTGATCATCACCTGCAACTCCATGCCCTCATTCGGCTGAAGCCGGATCACCAACACGTTTTCCTTCCAACCGCTTGCATCATCGAAAATCGAATGCGGCGGTTCCTTGAAGGTGATGGCAATCTCGCTCGCCCGCGCCCTGAGCCGCTTGCCGGTGCGCAGATAGAAGGGCGTGCCCTTCCAGCGCCAGTTCGACACCCCCACTTTCAGCGCCAGATAGCTTTCTGTCCGCGACGCGGGGTCCTCGCAATCGGCCAGATACCCCGGCTGCCCGCCGCCCGCCAGATATTGCCCCCGCACGATATGTTCCGGCTTCACCGGGTCCAAAGCGCGGATCACCTTCAGCTTTTCATCCCGCACGGCGGAGGGATCAAAGTGATAGGGCGGCTCCATCGCAATCAGGCACAAAAGCTGCATCATATGGTTCTGCACCATGTCCCGCATGGCGCCTGACTTGTCATAATAGGCCCCGCGCCCGCCAACCCCCACGGTTTCGGCCACCGTGATCTGCACATGGTCTACATATTCCGCCTTCCAAAGCGGTTCGAACAGGATATTCGCGAATCGCACCGCCATCAGGTTCTGGACGGTTTCCTTGCCCAGATAGTGATCAATCCGGTAAATCTGGTCTTCCGTGAAATGTCGTGCCAGCGTCTGGTTCAGCGTGCGGGCCGAGGCGAGGTCGCGCCCGAACGGCTTTTCCACCACA
>CAMDHB010000356.1 GCA_945897655.1 Pseudorhodobacter antarcticus | reverse complement strand
GAGGCCGCATTCTGGTTCGTGGCGCTGTCGATGTTCGCCTCGGGTGCCGTGCTGCTCTGGTGGGGCGAAGAAACCCATCCCCGTCTGAACCCCGCACCTCCAGGAGCAACCACATGAAACACCTGTTGATCCTGAACGACCCGCCCTATGGCACCGAGCGCAGCTTCAACGGCTTGCGCATGGCCCATGCGCTGGCCAAGCACGATTCCGAGGGTGATGTCACCGTCTTCCTGATGGCCGATGCTGTGCTTTGCGCCAAGGCGGGGCAGAAGACGCCTGAAGGCTACTACAACGTCGAGCGGATGCTGGACCGCGTTCTGTCGGCCAAGGGCCGGGTGCTGATGTGCGGCACCTGCATGCATGCACGGGGGTTGACGATCACCGACATGATGCAAGGGGCCACTCGGTCCACCATGGATGAACTTGCCGAGGCGACACTGGTTGCAGACAAGGTTCTAGTGTTCTGATGGCCGGGATGCTGACTTTGGCGGAACTGGCGGCCGCTCGATTGAAGGGGCAGCACTGCTTTGCAGGCTTGGCCACCCGGTCGCGCACTGGATTGAAGGCGGCACGACTGGCTGGCTGCAAAGACTGACCTGACGAAATGATCCTCAATGGAGGCGGTCCCGGATGAAACTGAAAGCCATGATTGCCGCCACGACAATCGCGCGCGGTCTTGCCACGAAACGGAGAATGGTGTGACAGACAAGAAAACCGGCGATTGGCTCGCCCCTCTGGCCACAGCCCTTTCGCTCGTCGCCTGTTACGGCACACTCGCAGCGATAGGGCTGCTGGGCGCGCTTGGCGTCACGATCGCACTGAACGAGGCGGTTTGGGCCGGGGCAATCGTTCTCTTTGCCGGGTTGACGTTTGCAGTGCTTCTCGTCCGTCGACGCAGACATGGCCGCCTTTTCCCGACCGCACTCGCGGGGGTCGGCTTTCTGCTGATCGGCTTCAGCATGCTGGTTTCGTACAACCAGCTCATCGAGTTTGCTGGATTTTTCTTCCTTTGTGCGGGAACGGTAATGGACTGGCGCATCGGGCGCAGCAAACCGGAGCTCGTGTATGGCGACAAGTGAAACCCCACCCATTCTGCGAGACAAGCACTACGACGCGCTTTCTGCCTTCACTCCCGAAAGCCTCTTGCGCGAGGCGCGGCGTCAGAAAGGTGCAGACAAGGTGGCTGTCCCAAAAACTTGCCTGCTGGATCCGGATGGCGACATCGTCCGATACCTCAATGCGAACGGACGCGCCCGAAAGCACGAAGGCTGGGTCTGCTATCACACCGACCTGTGGCTTTTCACGCTTGATGGCCACGAGATCGGCGTTGTGGCGTGCGCTGTGGGTGCTTCCTTTGCCGTACTGGTGGCCGAGGAGTTGTTTGCCAGTGGATGCGCCCTTTTGATCAGCATCACCTCATCGGGACAACTGGCGCCGATGGACCGGCTGCCCTGCTTTATTCTGATTGACCGGGCTTTGCGGGATGAGGGCACCAGTTACCACTACATGCCACCCGCCGATTTCAGCGCAGCGCCAGCGCATCTGCTGCAAGCGTTGTCTGGCGCCTTTGGGGGTTTTGGAGAGCCTGTTTTGCAGGGAGCGACCTGGACCACCGATGCACCTTTCCGCGAAACCGCAGCGGCGATTGACGCGATGACGCAGCGCGGCCTGCTGGCGGTGGAGATGGAGGCCGCAGCACTCTATGCCTTTGCCGCGGCGCGGGGGCAGGATGTCGTGTGCTTCGCCCATGTCACCAACCAGATGGGCCAGATCGAAGGTGATTTCGAAAAGGGCGAGGCGGATGGTGCATCGCAGGCCCTTGCCCTGGTTGCCACCGTCGCTCGCTCCCTATGCGCCGTTCAGGCCGCAGGGTAGGACGTGAACACCGTGGTGGTCCCGTCGCGCGCGATCAGGAAGACGTCGTAAGCCTCGCGCGCGGTTTCGTCTCCCATGCCGGGTGAGCCATAGGGCATGCCGGGCACTGCAAGGCCGACGGCGTCGGGGCGGTCCTGCAAAAGGCGGCGGATATCTGCGGCGGGCACATGGCCCTCGATCATGTAACCCTCGATCTTGCCGGTGTGGCACGAGGTCATGCGTTGCGGAATGCCATTGTCGAGTTTGTAGTTGATCAGCAGCATGCCGTAGAGTTCTTCCTCGGTCACCGTGAAGCCTTCGGCGCGCAAGTGGTCCACCCATGCCGTGCAGCATTCGCAACCGGTGCCTTTGGCAACGTGAATCAGCGGCAACGTTTCGGCTCGCAACGGCAAGGACGCGGTGAGCGCAAGAGACGCAGTGGATATGAGCAGTGTTCGGCGATTCAGAATCGGCATTCGGGAGTTCCTCTCGGGTCAGGTCAGGATACGGCGGATTTTCGGTATCGCGAAACGGCGGTCTTCGTGGAAATCGATGATCGAGGCAAAGCGACCGTCGGCATGATGCAGAAAAACCCCCGCCGTGTGGTTCATGGTGTAGTCGCCGTCCTGCGGCAGCTTTTCGAACATGGTTCGAAACCCCGCTGCGGCTTTCTGAACTTCGGACAGCGATCCAGTCAGACCGACAATGCGCGGATCGAAGTTGGAGAGGTAGTCGGCAAGAACGGCGGGCGTGTCGCGTTCGGGATCGACCGAGATCAGCACCACATTCAGCCGGTCTGCGTCGGGGCCAAGCGCCTCCAGCCAGTCCGAGATGTCGATCAGTGTGGTCGGGCAGACGTCGGGACAGAAAGTGAAGCCGAAAAACGCCATGACTGGCCGTCCGATCCAGTCTGCGGGCATGACGGTCGCGCCGCGATGGTTGGTCAGAGTCCAGTCCATCGCCGTTACGGGCAAGGGCAACACCGGATCGGTCCGCGCAACGTCCCGCGTCCGCAATGCGCCAAGACCCAGCATGAAGGCGACGGACCCGACGACCCCGCCAAGGCCGAGGATCACTGCCCGGCGTGTTCGCAATCCGGCCCCTCCGCGCGCATCGACAATACCTCGACGGGAACGGTGATGTCGCCCGCGTTCTGGAAGGTCAGCGTCAAGGGAAAACTGTCGCCGTCCTTCAGCGCCGTGGTCAGGCCCATCAGCATCCCGTGATAGCCGCCGGGGGCCAGTTGCACGTTCTGGTCTGCCGGAACGGGGATCGACATTGCGTGCGGCATGGAGGCGATGCCATCGGTCACCACGGTTTCATGCAGCATGGGCATCCCGGCCGCAGAGGTTTTGATGCCGACAAGCGCATCATCCGCGCTGCCGTTGTTGGTGATCTCGACATAGAACACCCCCGGCCGGTCGGCACCGATGGTGGCGCGGGACCAAGCATGCTCGATGGTCAGATCGCCCAAGGTGAATGTCTCGCAGGCCAGCACGGGGGCAGCTGGCTGGGCGAGGACAGCGAAGAGGATGAGGGCTTTCATGGGATCACAATCTCGATTGAAGGTCGGCAAGAATGTCGGCGGCGGGGGTGCCGTAGGTAAACTGGCGCAGCCAATCCCCGTCCGGCCCAATCAGGTAGAGCGCGGGGCTGTGCGACATCATATAGCCATCCGGCGCTGCGGCATCGTCCTGGCGTTCGAAGAATATCTTGAAGCTCTCCGCCGCGGCGCGGGTCTGCTCTGTGTCCCCGGCAAGCCCCAGGATCGTTGGGTGGAAGGCTGCAGTAAACGCGGCCAGACCAAGCCTGCGGTCCCGCTCCGGATCGACGGAAATGAACAGCGGCTGAACGTTTTCGGCCTCCTCGCCAAGATCATCCATGACTTGAGCGACTTCAGCCAGCGTCGTTGGGCAGACATCGGGGCAGTTGGTGAACCCAAAGAATACCAACAGATGCTTGCCCGCGAAATCTGCCGGGGTACGCAGCCGCCCCTCTGCA
>CAMDHB010000355.1 GCA_945897655.1 Pseudorhodobacter antarcticus | reverse complement strand
CAAGCCGTCGATGCGGGCCAGATCGCGGACCAGCCTTGCAAAGCCGTGGTCGCCCGCGTGATAGGCATTCACATTCTGGCCCAGAAGGGTGATGTCGCGCACGCCTTTGTCAACCAGACCTCGCGCCTCGGCCAGCACACGGTCGGCGGGGCGCGAGACTTCTGCGCCGCGGGTGTAGGGGACGACGCAGAAGGCGCAGAACTTGTCGCAGCCTTCCTGCACGGTCAGAAAGGCGGTGGGGCCACGGGTGGCGCGGCGCTGGGGCAAGAGATCAAACTTGTCTTCAACCGGAAAGTCGGTGTCGGTGGTTTTGCCCACGCCGCGCGCCATGTCGGGCAGGCGGTGATAGGCCTGCGGCCCCACGACCAGATCGACCAGCGGCATGCGGCGCTTGATCTCATCCCCCTCGGCCTGGGCCACGCAGCCGGCGACGCCAACCTTGAGGTCAGGTTTGGCGTTTTTCAGGGGGCGCAGGCGGCCAAGGTCGGAATAGAGTTTTTCAGAGGCTTTCTCGCGGATATGGCAGGTGTTCAAAAGCACCATGTCGGCGTCTTCGATCACGTCGGTGGTGACGTAACCGTCCGTCGCCATGGCTTCGACCATGCGTTCGCTGTCATAGACATTCATCTGACAGCCATAGGTCTTGATGAAAAGTTTTTTGGGCGTGGTCATGGTCTCTCCCTCAAGCCAAGGCATTTAGGGCAAGATCGGGTCCGGTGCAACGCGGGGTGGTCTTGCATTCAGGAAATGCTTAGCATTCTGTGACACAGCAAGGAAAACGGGCTGGGGAAACATGCGATACGCCTCTTTTGACCAGTTTCTGCAGGACGGTGCGGCGGTGTTGGCCAAGGGGCCAGTGGCGGTGGTGATGGCCGAGGATGCGGTGGAGGTGGACACCACCTTGCAGCATCATCTGAATGCGGGGTTCGTGCAGGTTCTGCTGCTGTGCCACGAGGCGATTGCGGTCGGGGCGGAGGTGGAGGCGAAGGTGCACCGCATCACCTATGACACCCATGCCGACACTGCGCTGGTGGGGGCGGTGAACCGGCTGATCGCGGCGGCGCCGGGGGTGTGGATGTACTACTGCCACAACGCGGAATATCTGTTTCACCCGTTCTGCGAGACGCGCAACATCCGCGAGATGCTGGCCTTTCATGTGGAAGAGCGGCGGGATGCGGTACTGTCCTATGTGATTGATCTTTATGCCGATGATCTGGACCGATTCCCCAATGCGGTCTCGCTGGAGCATGCCAATCTGGACAGGTCGGGGTATTATGCCTTGGGCCGGACCGACCCCGCCAATCCGAACCACACGCGTGAGCGGCAGTTGGATTTCTTTGGCGGTTTGCGCTGGCGGTTTGAGGAGCATGTGCCGCCGGCGTGCCGCAAGATTGACCGGATTGCGCTGTTCCGCGCCAAGCCCGATCTTGTGCTGCGGCCGGATTTCACCTTTTCGGACGAGGAATACAACACCTATGCCTGCCCCTGGCATCACAACATCACGACGGCGATTGCGTCGTTCCGCACAGCCAAGGCGTTGCGGACGAATGCGGGGTCAATGTTTGATATCAGGTCGTTCCATTGGCACAATTCGACGCCGTTTCAATGGCATAGCCAGCAGTTGATGGATCTGGGGCTGATGGAGCCGGGGCAGTGGGTTTGAGGGGGCGTTGGGGCGATTGGCGTTGTTTGCTCGTCTGTTTTGGCTGAGGCCCTAGCCGAAGCCATGTGATGACGTTTCAACCCACCGGACGGGGCCCCAAAGGCCCCGGCCAGCGCCCTCCCTCCCCTCGGAGGGCGCTTCTCGCCCTCCAGGTCGGGCGCTGTCCTCTATTGGGAGGGCTGAACCCGTCAGGTTGATCCTTGGTCGCGGCGGGCGGGGAAAGGCGGTGCGTTTCCTGTTCCGCTCGGGTTGCGGTGGGACTTTCGCGTGGGGTTGGATGAGGCCCTAGCCGATGCCACGTGTTGACGGCTCAACCAACTGGCCGGGCCCCCAAAGGCCCCGGCCAGCGCCCTCCCTCCCCCTGGAGGGCGCTGGCCTGTGTTGGACGGGCTGATCCAGTCCACCTGAGCCTTGGTCGCAGCGGGCGGGGAAACGCGGTGCGTTTCCTTTTCCGCCCGAACGCTGCACCCAGCCTGTCAGCCGCGCTTTTTGGCGGACAGGGCGAGGCCCACGGCAGCGGCGGTCATGGCGACGGCGAAGACGGCATAGGTGGCAAAGCCCACCCTTATCCCCGCGCCTTCGGCCAAGGCAGACATCAGGAACGGAAAGACAAAGGCCCCGATGCCGCCGCCGGTGGCGGCAAAGCCGATGGCCTGGCTTTGGGCCTGTGGAAAGCAGTTGCCCAGAAGGGTGATGACGGCGGGATAGTAGATCGAGGAACCAAGGCCCGCCATCAGGACCAACCCCATGCCGATGGTCTGGGTCATCGGGCCGTTGGTGGTAAAGCCCAAGAGGCTGAGGCCTGCCACGGCGACGGTGGCAAGGGCAGAAAAGCCGATCAGCACCAAATCCTGCCGGGGGCCGTGGTACAGAAGGGGCACGCCGAAGCGGCCTGCGAGCAGGCCCACCCAGAACAGTGACACCAGAAGCGCGCTTTGCGAGGCGGGATAGTCGAAGACGGAAACGAAATACTCGGCCAGCCAGTTCGACACGCCAAGCTCAACCCCGACATAGAAAAAGAGGGCCAGGAACGACAGGTAATAGGCGGGATGGGTGGCCAAACGCTGGGGCGGCTGGTCGGGGTCGGCGACATGGGGGTCGGGCGGCAGATCCATCGACAGCAGCGCAAAAAGCACGACAAGCCCGGCAAAGACCCCGCCCATCAGGTGATAGATCGTGACCCAGTCAAACCCGGCCCCCAGCAGCCCGGCCAGTGCCAGCGGCCCGGCAATGGCCCCCACGGCAAAGGCACCATGCATCAGGTTCATCGGGCGGCCCGATTTGGCGGTATCGAGGCGCAGGGTAGTCCAGTTCACCGTAATCTCGACAAAGCCCTGACCCACGCCGATGAGGGCGCTGAGCAGGATATTGGTCAAGGGATCGGGAGTAGAGGCGAAGAACACAAGGCCCACCCCCGCAATCATCAGCCCCGTCACCATCGTCCGTTTCGGCCCGAGGTAGCGCAGCGCATAGCCGCCGACGAAGGTGAAGGTGAAATAGGCGATGGCATTGGCGGCCAGCACCATGCCGGCGACAAAATAGCTCCAACCAAAGCTTGACAGGATCTTGGGCAGGGCAGCACCGATGATCGTCATCGACATGCCGAAGATGGTGAACACGCAAAAGAGGGCCACGAACAGGTTGCGATAGCTGCGGTCGACAAGGGGCATGGGCAAGGGTCCTGAACTGGCGTCAGGGTGTTCTAGTGGGTTCTGCCGGGATGGGAAACCGATTATTCGGGATGTGGGCCGATGCGCAGCGCTACAGCCGTGGTGCAAGCACGGGTCCGTACTGCATTGGCATCAAGACCCGGACGATAGCGGGTGCAGAGGGGCAGGCGTTACCAAGCTGCCGGAGCAACGAAAGCGCGGACTGCCACACGGGGTCAGGCGCGGCGGAGGCGGATCACCACGTCAACCCGGGTGACGGTCATCCCCGGTGGTGCGGCGGGCAGGCCGGAAATCTGAACCTCTTCCGCAGGGGCGTCGGTCAGGGTGTGGCTGTCTTCCCAGTAGAAATGTGGGTGGTCATCCATGCGGGTGTCGAAATAGCTGCGCGCGCCGTCTACCACCACTTCGTTCATCAGACCCGCATCGCAAAAGGCGCGCAGGGTGTTGTAGACGGTGGCCAGGCTGACCCGGTCGCCTGTGGCGGTGGACAGGGCATACAGGCTCTCGGCGGTGACGTGGCGGTTTTCGCCGTCACCCA
>CAMDHB010000354.1 GCA_945897655.1 Pseudorhodobacter antarcticus | reverse complement strand
TGGCAACGAAATCGAGCGGTAATGCGGCCATGTTTGCAAGGAGAGCGTGCCCGGGGTGTTCATCCGAGAAACCGAGTGTTGGAAGGTTAACCGATGCGGGCCCCCTTGGAATGGCCGTCGCAATCAACGTTCGAACGTCGTTCGAACGTGCAATGTCGCGATAGGCCAGGAGCCATCCCCTGCGAAATTTATACTTCGCCATCAAGTCATCAAAGAACCGCTTTGTGACCCAATATCGTGGAAATAGCTCTTTGTTTGGGTAAGCCTTCTTGTCGATTTCAGATGTTTCACCGCTATCGTCTGAGGTCGCATATCGATGATCAAGAAGGTTCACGAATTTGCTTTCGTAAACTGGCAGGAGTGTTTCTTGGCCTTTCTTCCACGCGTTTTCGTTTAACTCAAAGCCTTCGTTGATTGCTCGTTCCTCGGTGTAAAGTTCTTCTGAGTGATCACCGTAGTGGACCAAGCGCAAATAGAAGGCCCCCCAAGAGTTACCTGAGCTATGGTTGAATTTGGGTGACGCGGCCTGATCAGGCGGCGCTGGTTTTGGCGGGATCGGTGTTGGCGACCCCGTCTGTGAACTTGACGCCTTCGATGACGCGAGGCAACTGATTTGCGCCGTTTAGGCGGCGCCATTTCTTCGAGGCTGCCCGCACGAGAGTGAATACCATCAGCTTCACGGTCTGTTGTGACAATGCCCCCTTGGTGCGGACGGTGCGGTGGCGGACGGTGGCAAATACACTTTCGACCGGGTTGGACGTGCGCAGGTGGTCCCAGTGTTCGGCCGGGAAGTCGAAGAAGGTCAGCATGGCCTCGGCATCTTTGGTCAAGCAGGCGGCTGCGGGGCCGTATTTGACCTCGTATTTTTCGGTGAAAACCTTGATGGCAAGCAAGGCCGCCGCTTTCGTTTCGGCGTGATGAATGTCCTGCAGGTCGGAGGTGACCGCCGGGGCCATGGACTTCGGGAACTTGTTCAGAACATTTGATATCTTATGGAACCAGCAACGCTGATGTTGCGTGCCCGGGAATACTTCATCAACCGCCTTCCAGAACCCAAGAGCACCATCTCCGACAGCCGCCTCGGGCGCGATAGCCAGTCCACGAGCTTTGATATCAATCAGTAATTCCCGCCAACTCTGCGCACTTTCGCGGACGCCCACATGGAAGCCAAGCAGCTCTTTCCTACCCTCGGGGGTTGCCCCGATGATCACCAGGATACATTCTGCCTCGGGTTCCATCCGCGCCTGCAGATAGACCCCATCCGCCCAAATGTAGACGTAGCGCCGTGCCGAGAGATCGCGGGCCTGCCAGCGGTCGTAGTCCTCCTGCCAGCCTGCCGTGAGCCGGGACACCACGCCTGGCGTCAGGTTCGGCGCGTCTGACCCAAGGATGGCAGACAGCGCCTCTTGAAAGTCGCCGGTTGAGATGCCGCGCAGGTAAAGCGCCGGAAGCAGAGCATCGAGACTTTTGGACCGGCGCGCCCATTTGGGCAGGATGTTGGAGGTAAAGCGGATCTTCGCCTCGACGGGCAGGCCCGTCGCCCGATCGCGCACCTTCTGCCGCCGGACCTCGATCGGCCCGATCCCGGTCTGGATCACCCGTTCCGGCCCCGCACCGTGCCGAACCACGCGTTGGCGGCCATCGGCAAGAAGGTCCTCGGAAAACTGCGCGACAAAGCTGTCGGCTTCCGCTTTCAACGCCGCCATCAGCATGCGGCGCGCCCCATCGCGGGCGATCTCGGTCAGCGGGTCGATGATCGAACCGGGCTGGCGGAAGGGGATGATCGTGGTATCGTCTGTCATAGGCGTATCGCTCCTTTGGAGGTTCTGGCAGGCTTCGAACACCCGCCACGATATGCCGCCTTCTCAAAGCCCATCACCCAGATTCATGCATAGCTCGAGTTACCTCTTGCCCCCATGCTTTCATCAATCAATACAGCGGCCTTGCTGTAGATCTTCGCTGTGAGTTCCGCATCAGCACGAGACCTGAACACTGGGGCGGTGTTCGTATTGGGGTTGATCGCCGCGATGTCGTTGGGGGAAAGGGTAAAGTTGCGTTCAGGTTCGGCCAGTTGCGCGGGCGCGGTCAGGAAAAAGGCGAAATGCGCGACTGCCTCGTTGCGTCCAAGGGTCAGCAGAGCGAACTTAAAGCTTCGATGCACGGCTGGGAAGATCGGCGCAGAATTCTCGAAATCCACAAGCCGCGCCAACCGCTTTTTTTCTACCAAATGCGCAAAAAACGGTGCCGTGGTTGCGTCCGTGGCAACGCCTGTTGGCACAATCACTCCTGCACGCATTCGGGCGAGAGTGGCGAAAAGCTCGGCAAATAATGCGTAAGTATTTACGTCACCCCTGCCGGTCAGGGCAAAGCGCCCACCATCTTCCCCATCAACGCGGACGAATTCGCCAGTTCTCCCGTAAAGACATGCGTCGGATGATATTCAAAAGTCCCATGTGTATCACTCCATTACCCCCATGGCGCTGCGCGCTAAGGGAAGGGTCACATGGCTCAATTCTCAGTGGGAATTATCCGTTAAACCGGCTCACTTCTAAGTGGAAATCAACAATCATGGTCGGCGATGTCGAAAAACCGGATCATGGGGCCTCTTTTACGCGGTTTTGGGCCATCTCGCAAGGCAAACGCGGGGGGTGCGGGACCTTGCCCTTTTATCCAAGTTGGAAAACTGGCACCGCCACCCTATCTTAAAGCCAGGAGGACCCCTCATGCAGATCAAACACCTGTTTGCCGCCATCATCCTTGGCCCCTTGGGCCTTGCCGCTCAGGAGCCCGCCATGGCCGATGCTTATAACGGCAGCGAGATGCCGAAATACACTGTAACCCGCACCGACGGCCCGATCGAACTGCGCGATTATGCGCCGCGCATCATGGCCGAGGTGACAGTGTCCTCTGACCGCAGTGGCGCGGGCAGCCAAGGCTTTCGCATTCTGGCGGGCTATATTTTCGGGTCCAACGAAGGCGGGGCCAAGGTTGCCATGACCACCCCCGTCAGCCAAGCCCCGGGCGAGACGATTGCCATGACCACGCCTGTCACCCAAAGCGGGCAAGAGGGCACTTGGTCAGTGCAGTTTATGATGCCCAGCTCTTACACGCTGCAAACCTTGCCCAAGCCCAAGGATGAGCGCATCCGCTTTGTGACCTTGCCGGCCCAAAGGCAGGTGGTTTTGACCTTTTCGGGCACGGCCCGCGACAGTGCTTTGACCAAGAACGAAAGTGCTTTGCGCGATTGGGTTAAGGCGCAGAACCTGACCATCACGGCAGGCCCCTTCTTTTATTTCTACGATCCGCCATGGACCATGCCGTGGAATCGCCGCAACGAAGTGGCGTTTGACGTGCAATAGCTTGCTTCCGCCCCGATTCGCCGCTATGCGCGCCTGCTTATCCCTTGGCCGCCCGTTCATTGAGGTTTCACACCGCAAATGTTAGGCTCGTGCCAAACCTTGCGCCGGGGTCTGATCGGCGCGCTTGCTTGGAGGACGTTGTCCTGACCCATTCTGACCCCGCGACCGGCTTGCCGGTCGGGCCGCGCACCACGCGCGCCAACACGCCCGCTGAACTTGACTATTCGTCCGAGGACGTTCTGGCCGAAGTTATGGCCTCGCTGGACGATGACAAGGCTGAAGAGGTGATCCAGATCGACCTGCGCGGTCGGTCTGACGTGGCAGACTATATGGTGATCTGCTCGGGTCGCTCGTCGCGTCAGGTTGCTTCCATCTCGGACAAGCTGTCGGACCGGTTGAAAGACCGCTTCAAGATGGGTGCCAAGATGGAAGGCAAGGAAACTGGCGATTGGGTGCTGATCGACGGCTCTGACGTCATCATCCACGTCTTCCGCCCCGAAGTGCGCGAATTCTACCA
>CAMDHB010000353.1 GCA_945897655.1 Pseudorhodobacter antarcticus | reverse complement strand
CGGCGGAGGGCGTCGATGACCCAGCAGTCAAGGCCTGTCAGATGGGGCCAGACGTCATCGGGGATGGCCACCACATCGGGGATATAGGCGAGGGGGCCGATGCGAAAACCCAGCGCCTCCATCGAGCCGTGGTCGACGGTGAAGGGTTGAAAGCGGATGGGGCCAGCGGGGCCTGGGACATCGAAAGCGCCGTCGATGCTGTGCAGATCAAGGATCGAAGGGTAAAGCGAGCCTTCGGCCTGCACGAAGGCATAAGCAAAGCGCGAGATCAGGGCGTTTTGGGTTTCGCTGTCGGCCCAGACTGACAGGCGTTGGCGCATGGCGATGACGATTTGGCGCAAATCGTCAATGCCATGCACGTGGTCGGCGTGGGAATGGGTGTAGACCACACCGTGCAATTCGCCCACGCCGGCATCCAGCAGTTGTTCGCGCATGTCTGGTGAGGTGTCGATCAGGACACGGGTCACAGCGTCGCCGTCCAGCCGTTCCACCAGCATCGAACAGCGGCGGCGGCGGTTTTTTGGGTTGGTCGGGTCGCAGTCGCCCCAGAGCCCGCCCAGACGCGGCACCCCGCCGGAGGAGCCGCAACCAAGGATGGTGAAGCGCAGGGTTGCCACCTCAGGCCGCCTTGGCCGGGGCGGCGGCGCGGGTGAACAGGCGGTCGAAATTGGCGGTGGTAACGGCGGCAAATTCCGCTTCGGTCACGCCGAAGATCTGGGCACCGGTCTTGGCGGTGAAGGCGGTGTAGGCCGGTTCATTGCGTTTGCCCCGGTGGGGGATGGGGGCGAGGTAGGGGCTGTCGGTTTCCAACAGGATGCGGTTCATGGGGGCGGCGGCGAAGATATCGCGCAATGCGCCCGATTTGGGGAAGGTCGCGATGCCGGACATGGAGAGGTAGAAGCCCATCTCCAACGCCGCCCGCGCCAGACCTTCGCCGGAGGAAAAGCAATGCATGACGCAAGTGTAGGGCTTGATCTTCATGCCCTCACCCAGGATGCGGGCCATGTCGTCGTCGGCGTCGCGGGCGTGGATGATCAGCGGCAGCCCGGTCTCTTGTGCGGCCTGAATATGGATGCGCAGCGAGGTGGCCTGAATTGCGGCGCTATCGGCGGTGTAGTGGTAATCAAGGCCGGTTTCGCCGATGCCGACGAATTTGGGGTGCTTTGTGAGGGCGATGAGTTCGTCAAGGGTGGCAAGGGGTTCTTCAGCCGCGCTCATCGGGTGGGTGCCTGCGGCGTAGAAGACGCCGGGGTGCGCCTCGGCCAGGGCGCGGACGCGGGGTTCGTGGCGCAGGCGCGTGCAGATCGTGACCATGCGGGTGACACCGGCGGCGCGGGCGCGGGCCAGAAGATCGGGCACTTCGCCGTCGAAATCGGCAAAGTCGAGGTGGCAATGGCTGTCTACGAGTTCCATGATGGCGGTGGTATCCCGTAGATGTGGGGCGCGGTCAAGGTGGGGGATTTACGCTTTGATCGCGGCGGCGGTTTCGTCGATTTTCAGGATCATGTCCATCAGGAGCGCAGCGGGGTCGAGGTTGACGGCCTTTCCCCGGCGCGCCCGGTTGCCCAAGGTTTGGGCGAGGTCGGCCCAAAGGCGGCCCGCGTGAGGGGTGGGGGAGAGGCGTTCCAGCAGGGCAGATTCGCCGCGGGCCGTCTCGGGCGGGAGGAGGTGGAGGGTGCCGGTGCGCGCAAGGCGGCCTAAGAACAGGTCGATCAGGGTGACGATCAGGTCAAACTGCGCTTCCGCCCCGCGCTTGGCGCCCGCCTCGGCCAGGGTCAGGGCCATATGGCGGTCAAGGCGGGGGAGGGTGGCGAAGAGGCGGATGAGGACGGCGTAGAGTTTTAACCCGTCAAGGTTGGTCATCTGAAATGCCTCGCCCACGGACCCGCCGGCGAGTTCGGCCAGGGCTGCGCGGTCTTCTGGGGCTACGGTGCCACCGGCTTGGGTCAGCGCATCAGACAGGTCGGCGGCGTTCAGGGCTTGCAGGCGCAGGGTGCGGCAGCGGGAGCGGATGGTGGGCAGAAGGCGGCCGGGTTGGTGGGAGATCAGCAGGATGGTGACCTTGTCGGGCGGTTCTTCCAGCAGTTTCAACAGGGCGTTGGCGGCGGTGGGGTTCATGTCATCCGCCGCGTCGATGATGGCGACGCGGCGGCCGCCGTCGGCGGAGGAGAGGGTGAAGGCACGGATCATCTCACGGATGTCATCGACGGTGATGGCGGCGCGCAGTTTTTCGGTTTTGGGGTCAACGCGGCGGCGAACATAGTGCAGGCCGGATTCGGACAGGGCATTGATGCGGCGCACGATGGGCAGGGTGGCGGGCACGTCCAGCGTGGTGGGGGGCGCGGGGGCGAACATGCCGCCGTCGTTTTCGGGGGTGGCGAGCAGAAAGCGGGCGATGCGCCAGGCAAGGGTGGCCTTGCCCACACCGCGCGGGCCGGTGATCAGCCAGGCGTGGTGGAGGCGATCGCTGTTGAAGGCGGAGAGGAAGGCAGCCTCGGCTGGCGCTTGGCCGATCAGGTGGGTGGTGGTGCGGGGGTGGGGGGCACCGCCTTCGGGGTCATCCTCGGTCATCATCGGGCCAGATGGGTGAGGGCGGCGGCTTTGATGGTGGCGGCGATTGCGGCCTGGTCGCCATCGCCGCTGATCACGCGAAAGCGCGGGGTTTGGGTGGCGAGGGTCAGGAAACCGGCGCGCATTTGGGATTGCAGGGCCAGGCCCATATCCTCGAACCGCATTTCGGATCCGGCGCGGGATTGGGCGCGGGCAAGGCCCACGGCGGGGTCGATGTCGATCAGAAAGGTCAGGTCGGGTTCGACGCCGATCATTAGGGCGTGAAGCTGGTCCACCGTCGCCGCCAGATCGCCGCGCGAGATGCCCTGATACATGCGGGTGCTGTCGGCAAAGCGGTCGGTGATGACAATCTCGCCCCGGGCGAGGGCGGGGCGGATGGTTTTTTCCAGATGGTCGCGGCGGGCCGCGGTGAAAAGCAGGATCTCGGTTTCAGGGGACCAGCGGTCGGGGTCGCCTTCCAGCACAAGGCGGCGGATTTCTTCGGCACCGGGCGAGCCGCCGGGTTCGCGGGTCAGGGCGACGGTGTGGCCCTCGGCCCTGAGGGCGGTGGCCAGAAGGCGGGCCTGGGTGGATTTGCCAGAGCCGTCGATGCCTTCGAAGCTGAAAAAACGTCCCGCCATCAGCCGCCCAGATAGCGGGCGCGAAGTTGGTTGGAGGCGGTCATGACGCGGGACATGAACCCGGCGGGGCCGACATCCGTTTCGGCGACAAGGTCGATGCGGGTGTCGGGCAGGCCGGGGACGCGGATGATCAGGTCTGCCAGTTTGGTGCCCTTGGCGATGGGCGCCTTGATCGGGCCGGTATAGACGACATCGGCCGCAATCCCGCCTTGGGCCAAGGCTGGCAACAGCAGGCGCAGATCGGCAGCAGGGACCAGGCCGACCTGGTCGGCGTCGCCCAAGAAAACCTCAGCCAGGGCGATCTGGGTGCCTGCGCGGACCACCGTTTTCAGCGCGAACTGGCGAAAGGCCCATGTGGCGATGCGCTCGGCCTCGGATGCGCGGTCCTTGTCGGTGGCCATGCCCGAGAAGGCAAAGATGATCCGGCGTTCGCCTTGCAGGACCGAGCCGACCATGCCGTAGCCTGCCTCCTGGGTGTGCCCGGTCTTCAGGCCATCGGCCCCAATGTTCAGCTTGAGCAAGGGGTTACGGTTGTTGGCATTGGCGGGGGAGCGTTCCTTGTAGTTGAATTCGGTTTCCGAGAAGACCTTGTAATCCTCGGGAAACGCCTCGATCAGATGGGCGCCAAGGATGCCCAGATCTTTCATGCTCATCACATGGCCCGCAGCGGGCCAACCGGTTGAGTT
>CAMDHB010000352.1 GCA_945897655.1 Pseudorhodobacter antarcticus | reverse complement strand
GCACCGATGCCACCAGCAGCGCGCCAAAGATCCCGCGCCAGCCGGTCACCAGCATCAGCGCCGATCCGGCCAAGGGGGAGAGCATGGGCGAGACGGAGAACACCAGCATGATCGCCGCCATCATCCGCGTCGCCTCGGAACCCGTCAGCATGTCGCGCACGATGGCACGGGGCACCACGCCCAAGGCGGCAGCCCCCAAACCCTGCACCACCCGGCCCGCAATCAACCCATTGGCCGTTGCGGCGGTCATGCACAGGACCGTGCCCACCACGAACAGCGCAATCCCGGCATACAATGGCACCTTGCGCCCGGCCTGATCCGACCACGGCCCATAAACCATCTGCGCGATCCCAAAGGCCGCGAAATAGGCGGTGATCGTGCTTTGCATGCCCTGCGGTGTGGTGCCCAAATCGGCCCCGATCACCGGCATCGCAGGCAGATACATATCAATCGCAAAGGGCCCAATACAGGACAAGAGGCCCAGAATAAGGGCCGGGCGGGCAAGGCTTTGGGCCATCGCGATTTATCCTTTTAAAGTTAGTTATTAGGCTAAGTGTTTTGCAAGATGCATGCAACCCCGACCACTGGCCTTGCCGCCTCTTACCCGCTATGCCTGCGGGATTGAAAGGACAAACCATGCCTGAACTTGCCACACTGGTGCCCATGGTGGTGCTGTTGCTGATCATCGGGGCGGCCACCGGGGTGATTGCCGGTTTGTTGGGCGTGGGCGGGGGCATCGTGCTGGTGCCAGCTTTCTTTTACCTGTTCACCACCTTGGGCTTTGGCGGGTCGCATCTGATGCAGGTCTGTATTGGCACCTCGGCGGCCACCATCGTCGTCACCTCCGCCCGGTCGGTGATGGCACACAACAAGAAGGGCGCGGTGGATTGGGATTTGTTGCGCGCCTGGGCGGTCTGGCTGGTGTTGGGGTCGATGGTCGGGGTGGTAGTGGCATCCGTGCTGCACACGCGCGCCTTGCAGGCGGTGTTTGGTGTGCTGGCGATGCTGGCGGGTCTGTATATGGCCTTTGGTCGCCCGGACTGGCGGTTGGGCGACCGGATGCCGGGCCAACCTCTGCGGGCAGTGCAAGCCGTGCTTTTGTCGTTCTTTTCAACCCTGATGGGCATTGGTGGCGGCACATTTGGCGTGCCGTTGATGAGCCTTTATGGCACGCCCATCCACCGCGCCGTGGCCACCGCTTCGGGGTTCGGTATTCTGATCTCGGTCCCCTCCCTGATCGGGTTCCTGCTGCTGGATGTGCCGGACGCGCCTCCCTTCAGCATCGGCGCCGTGAACCTGCCCGCCTTTGCGATCATCATCCCGATGACCTTGCTGACCACACCCTACGGTGTGCGCCTGGCCCATGCGATGGACCCCAAACCGCTGAAACGCGCCTTTGCCATCTTCATCACGCTGGTCGCCGCCAACATGCTGCGCAAGGTTCTGGGCTGGTAACGGCCTGCGGGTCTGGGCCAAATTTCTTCGAAGAAATTTGCATAACTTTTCGAAAAGTTTTGGACCTCAGCGGTCGACATTCCGCACTCCACAGGCCAATCGTGGTTAACGCCTGGTAAACGAAAATCGTCAAGTCATTGATTATATGAAATTATAAGAAGTGTCCACATGTGGACGCTTCCCGGATCACCGATCCAGCCGCCCCAATCGCCCACCGCGTCGTTTGGACAGACGTGGGGCGCGGGCAGGCAAATCAGCGGTGATCGCCCCGCGTTCGGCGGGCGTCAGGCGCGACCAGGTCGCGATTTCCTCGATGCTGCGGTAACAGCCCACACACAGGCGTTCTTCGGGGTGGATCACGCAGATCTTGATGCAGGGGCTGTCCACCTCGCGGCGAGCCCAGATTTCATCCGTCATTGCCCTGCCTCACCATGAATCCCATCCGGTCCAGCGCCCCCTGCAAGATATACCCGGCGGCGACCTGATCAATCACCTCGGACCGACGCTTGCGCGACGTATCCGCCTCCAGCAGCGCCCGTTCGGCGGCCACGGTGGAAAGCCGCTCATCCCAAAAGCTGATCGGCAGGGGTGTCATCTTCTCCAGATTGCGGGCGAATGCGCGGGTGGACTGAACCCGCGGCCCCTCGGACCCATCCATGTTCAGCGGCAGGCCAAGGATGATCCCCGCGATCTGCCGCTCTGCCAGCAACGCCAACAAACGCGCGGCATCCTCGGTGAACTTGACCCGGCGGATCACCAGAACCGGTGTCGCCACCTGTCGGCGCAGGTCAGAGACGGCGAAACCAATGGTCTTGTCGCCCAGATCAAGGCCGCAGATGGCGCGGTTGGCGGGCAGGGCCGTCAGAAACTCGGCCACATCGGTCAGGATCATTCCGCCACACCGGCCTGTTGGGCGGCGGCAAGCAGGGTGGCCAGATCGTCCGGCTGGCCCTCAAACGCAGCCAGCGCCCGCTCATAGGCCGACTGGGCGCGGTCCGTATCCCCCAGAACGCCCAACGACGTGATCAATCGACCCCACTCCTCGACCGAGCCGCCATCGGACAGCAAGCGCGCCTCCAACCCCTCAACCATCGTGCGGATCATGGCTCCGCGGTCCTCGTCCGACATCTGGGCTGCGGCGGCCATAGCGTCGGCATCAGGCCCCGGGGCGACGGCAGGCAGGGTGAACCTGATCCCGGCAGCCGAGGCGACCATCTCGATCCGGTCGCGGATCGGGGGCAGCCAAGGAGCATCGGCAGGGCCCTCGGCCAGCATCGGTTCCCAAAGCGCGAAGGTCCGGTCAGGCCGGCCGATCTGGGCGAACATCAGGCCCGAATAGAACCGCGCCCAGCCGTCGCGGGGGTCCAGCGACAGGGTGCGGATCAGAACCTGTTCCGCCTCGGGCGTAACGACCCCCCCGGACGAGGTGATCATCAGCGAGGCAAGGGTGGACAAGTCCTCGACTGTGACGGCATCGGCCTTCAGACGCACAACTGCCTCCTGGGCCTGTCGGGCAGCCCGATAATTGCCTACCGTCGCTTCGTTTTGCGACAGCAGTGTTTGACCCATCAGATCGTCCGGTCTGCCCGCGACAGTGGAGCGCAGCTTGTCCACCAAGGTGGCGAATTCGGGGTCAAGGTCGGTCGGGGGTTGGTAGGCGGGTTGGGCCGCCTCCGCCTCGTCCTGGGTGGGACGGTTAGCGTAGGTCTGATCAGCCAGGGCCAGACGTTCTGCCAGCGGAAGGTCAGGATAACCCGGAACACCCAAGGTTGCATATAGCCCTGCCGCCCCCGCCAGACCGGCCACAACAACCGCGGACCACAGCCACAGGTTGCCGCTGCCCGCTGCGGCCCGGTCCAGCCGGTGGGCGCGGTCAGCGTCCAGCATGCGGCGCTGCACTTCAGTGCGCAGACGCTGCGCTTCGGACCCGTCGAGCGTGCCACGGGTCAGGTCGCGCTCCACCTCGGCCAATTGGTCGCGGTAGACGGCAAGATCCTCGGCATAGGGGGTGGCGAGGGCGGTTGCCTTGCCGTGGCGCAACGATTGCACCAACACCAGCGCCACCATCACCAGCATGGCACCTGCCGAAATCCAGAAACCGATCATTGACCTGCTCACTTTCGCGGCCGGACGGGGCCAATGCCCATCTAGACACTTCGGTGCGGCTGCAAAAGGGGGCGTTGGGGGGAATGCTTGCGTCCTTGGGTCACAGTGTCGCAATTTTCCCGATTGTGCCGCTGCTGGCTGTGGTTATATCCATGCTTGCTGCCATCTAGGGCGCAATCGTCCAACCCTTGGAAGGGTGCTTCATGAAACGCTATTCCGTCTTTGCCCTGGCCCGCGAGGCGCTGTCCTATCATCTGGGATGGGAGCGGGCCTGGAGATCACCGGCCCCTAAGGCATCTTATGATGCCATTATCGTGGG
>CAMDHB010000351.1 GCA_945897655.1 Pseudorhodobacter antarcticus | reverse complement strand
CGCCTGGTCAGGACAGATGGCCTATGCCCGCCACCTGATGCCGCAAGTCGGGCAGTTGCAGCAGGGCGTCTGGCACATCACCGCCTTTGGCGGCCACGGCCTGAACACCACTGCCATTGCGGGCAAGGTTCTGGCCGAGGCTCTGCTGGGCCAATCCGACCGAATCGCGATGTTTGCGCCCTTTGAACTGAATTGGGCAGGTGGGCCCATCGGTCTTGCCGTGGCACAACTGACCTATTGGGGGTTGCAGGCGCAGGACTGGTGGCGCGAACGCGGATCAGACCGGCACTAGACAAGCCGCAACCCGCCGCCCCTCGCCCAGCAAGACGTTATAGGTGCGGGCAGCAGCGGGCGAATTCATCACCTCAACCCCGATGCCCTGCGCCTCCAACGCCTCGCGGAACGCGACCGGAGCATGAGCAATCTCAGCCCCCGTGCCAACCAGCAGCACATCAATCCGCCCAATCCGCGACAACGGCGTGGCTGTGTCTTCAAAGCCACCCCAACTGCCCGCATCCCAGGGCGTGACCATGCAGGACCCGCGCAGCACATGCGTGCCCACCCGAAAGAACCCCGGACCATAGCTCTCAATGGCCAAAGCCTGGCCATAGGTCACTTCGGTCAACCGGACATCAGGCATCGATATTCGCGAACTCGTGGTCCGCCCCCTTACCGGTTTTCTTTGGCTTGTCGCTGCGATCCAGCCCCAGAACCAGCACGATGTTCTTGGCCACATACAGTGTGGAATAGGTCCCGATCACCACGCCAAACAACATGGCAAACACAAAGCCGCGGATCACATCGCCGCCAAAGATGAACAGACAGGTCAGCGACAGCAACGTCGTCGTCGCCGTCATGATCGTCCGCGACAGGGTTTCGTTGGCCGTCAGGTTCATCATTTCGCGCAGTGGCATCGTCTTGTACTTGACCAAATTCTCGCGCAACCGGTCAAAAATCACAACCGTGTCGTTGACCGAATAGCCCAAGATGGTCAGCAGCGCCGCCACGATGGTCAGGTCAAATTCCAGTTGCAGGATCGAAAACACCCCAACAGTGACCACCACATCATGGATCAGCGCCGCCACCGTGCCCACGGCAAACTGCCATTCGAACCGCAGCCAGACATAAATCCAGATCCCCGCCGACCCCGCCACAACGGCCAGAATCGCAGTCCAGATCAACTCGGCCGAAACCTTTGGTCCAACCGATTCGACCGATGGGAAGGTGATCGCGGGGTCAACCGCAATCAACGCCGCCTCAATCCGGGCGATGGTTTCGGGCGATGCAACCTCATCCCCCTCCTGCGCCTCGATCCGGATGGAAGCGACGTGCTGATCTTCCCGGAAGTTGGGGTCAAACACTTGGGAAATCGACACATTCCCCACATCCAGCGCGCTCAGCGCCTCACGGTAGACGCCCACATCCACCGCCAGCGTGCTTTCGGTGCGGATCGTCGTGCCACCCTTGAAATCAACGCCAAAGTTCAGCCCCAGCACCGCGACCGAGATCAGCGACAGCACCACGGCCAGCGCCGAGGCGCCAAAGGTGATCCATTGCAGTTTGAAGAAGTCGATAGTGGTCTTTACCGGGACCAGCCGCAGACGGAATGCCATTGTGCGAGTGCCCCTTAAACCACGATTTCTTTGGGCCTGGCCCAGTTCATATAGGTCGTGATGATCAACCTAGTCACATAGACGGCAGTGAACATCGACGTGAAGATGCCGATACCCGTTGTCACTGCAAACCCGCGCACTGGCCCCGACCCGATCCAGAACATGATGATCGCCGTGATCAGGCCCGTCACGTTACTGTCCATGATCGCGGAAAACGCCCGCTCAAACCCGATCTCGATGGCACGCGCAGGCGATCTGCCCTCGCGCAACTCCTCGCGGATGCGTTCATAGATCAGCACGTTCGCGTCCACCGCCATGCCCATGGTCAGAACGATACCCGCAATCCCCGGCAAGGTCAGCGTGGCCCCGATGGTTGACAGAATGCCGATCAGGATCAGGATGTTGACCGCCAGCGCCAGATTGGCGAACAGCCCGAAGATCCCGTAACTCAGCATCATATAGCCCGCCACGACCACCAATCCGATAATCCCGGCCAGCTTGCCCGCGTCAATCGAATCCTGTCCCAGTTCGGGGCCAACCGTGCGCTCCTCAAGGAACGTCATCGCGGCAGGCAAGGCACCTGCGCGCAGCAAGACCGCCAGCTTGGTCGATTCCTCCAACGAGAAGTTGCCGGTGATGATCCCCGACCCGCCGTTGATCGCGCTCTGAATCGTTGGGGCCGAGATGACCTTGTTGTCCAGCACAATGGCGAATGGCTCGCCAATGTTTGCCCCGGTATATTCGCCAAACTTCCGCGCCCCAGTGACATCAAAGCTGAAATTCACCGCAGGCCGGTTGTTCTGATCGAATGAGGGCTGGGCGTCGGTCAATTCCTCGCCGGTCACAACCGGCGCTTCCTCCAGCACATAGAATTCTGTCGGCACATCGGCATCGGGCAGAAGCACATTGCCCAGGCCCGGCTCCTCGTTCGGGTTGGTCGTGCGGCGAACCACCGTGTTGAACGTCAGCTTGGCCGTCGTGCCAATGATGTCCTTCAACTCTTTGGCCGAACTCCCTGGCACCTCGATGATGATCCGGTCATTGCCTTGCCGCTGGATCGTCGGTTCCCGCGTTCCCGCCGCATCAACCCTACGGCGGATGATTTCCAGCGATTGCTGCATGGTCCTAGTGTCGGTTGCCGCCTTTTCAGCGTCCGACAGCGTCATCACGATATGCGCGCCGTCGACAACCACTTCGTAATCCGTCGCCCCCACACCGGTCAGCGACACGATGCTTGACGTCAGGCTCTTCAGCTTGTCCACCGCCGCCGTCAGCCCCTCGGGCCGCGAGATTGATATCCGCAACACATCCGGGGCCGAGGGTTCACGCCGCACTGGCCCCACGGTATCGCGGATGTCCCGCAGCGCATCACGCGCCTCGGGCCACAGGATGTCCATGCGCTGCTTGTAGACGTCGGCCAACTTGACCTCGGCCAACAGATGCGCCCCGCCCCGCAGATCAAGGCCCAGGTTCATCAGTGCCGACGGCAGATAGCTGGGCCATGTGTCCGCCAATGCCAACTGCTCGGGCGTGGCCTCCTGCCCTGCCTCAGCCGCCTTTTCAATGGCGGCAACCGCGTCATTGCGCGGCTCTATCCGCGAATAAAACGCGTTCGGCGCAGCCGTAAGCACGCCCAGCGCGATCACAGCCCAGATCAGGATCCGCGTCCACAGCGGCATGAGCAATTGCATGGGATCAGACCTCAGGCTGCGGCCGGTTCGGTCTTGGACATGACTTGGGTGATGGTGTGCTTGAGCACCTTGACCTTGACGCCCTCGGCAATCTCGACCTCGATCATACCGTCGTCGCCCACCTTGGTGACCTTGCCGACGATGCCGCCACCGGTCAGGACTTGATCGCCCCGACGAAGCGCATCGATCATGGCCTTCATCTGCTTCATCTTCTTTTGCTGCGGGCGGATCAACAGCATGTACATGATGCCGAAAATCAGGATCAGCGGCAGGAAATTGGCAATCAGCGCGCCTGCGCCAGCGTCGCCGGCAGCCTGAGCATAAGCGGGGGATACGAACATGCGGTCCTCATAGGTCAAAAATCATCGGCCAGACCCGTCCGGTAGGCTGATTTGTCGGCGGGCACCCTACAGATGGGGAACCAGATGTGCAAGGCAAGGTCTGCCGCCCATTTCCTCTTCACCCCTGCCGCCCAATCAGGCATATGTGCCGCATCCGAACACGAGGGACACCATGCACGACATCCGCACCATCCGCGAAAACCCCGCTGGCTTTGACGCCGCGCTGTCCCGCCGTGGTCTGT